>JBOGYW010000059.1:0-14005 GCA_050696815.1 Solirubrobacterales bacterium
CTCACCGTCGCGTTTCAGGACGGCGTGCTTGGGCGAACCCTGGGGTTCGAGACCGAGCCGGCCATCGGCGCCAACGAGACCGTGCTCTTGCTGGTTCTAGTTTTCGCCCTCACGTGTGACTACGCGGCGATATTTCTGTCGCGCGCCCGAGAGGCGCACGACCGAGGTCTGGACAATGAAGCGGCGGTGACGGAAAGTCTCTTGCGAACCGGCCCGGTGATCTCCGCCTCGGCATTCATGCTCGCGGTCGCTGTAGGGGCGTTCATGTCGGCGTCGATCGTGTACATGAAGGAACTGGGCTTTGGAGTCGCGGTTGCCGTGATCGTCGACGCGACTCTGATCCGGGCGATCCTCGTTCCCGCACTGATGATGATGTTCGGCGATTGGAATTGGTGGACCCCTGCGTGGGCAGCACGTACGCGCGGCCAGATCGCTCCGATTGTCGGCGCGCAAGACAGGTCGACACTGACAACCGAAGGGTGGAATAAATGAAGAGGTCGACCAAGATTGCCTTCAGTTGCGGAGTTGCCGCGCTGCTTTTGATCTGCGCCGTGAAGGCGTTCGGCGGCAGTGGGCTTGAGCGGAACGACGTCGCCGTGGTCGATGGAAATCACGTCAAGCTCTCGCAGTACGCGCCTGTTTCGAAGCAGCTACTGATGAAGAGCCAGCCAGGACCTCAAGAAGTCGTCGCCCCCGATCCGCCTTCATTCGCCCAGTGCATTTCGAAGAAGGAGAGTTCGCTTAAGAAGGGCGAGCCTCGGCCGAACCAACAGGCCTTCCTTGCTCAATGTCAGCAAGATTTCGCGCTCGTGAACCGGCTCACGATGCAGATCGTCGTGGCGATGAAGTGGTACGAGCTCGAAGCCGGTAAGCGCGGTATCACCATCTCAGACGCAGCAGTTCAGAGCCGGATCGACAGTGACCGAGACAAGTCGTACCGCTCGTCATACGCCTTCCAGCAGTTCTTGGCTCGCACCGGCGAGACGCGTGCCAGCCTCGTAGAAATCGTTCGTGGCGAGCTCGCCCAGATCGAGATCGAGAACCGTGCGATGGCCGGCGCGACAGTGTCAAATAGCGAGGTTGCGCGACTATATGAGCAGCATAAGGATCGGTTTCACACGAAGCGTGAGACCAGGGACATCAAAATAGTCTTCGCCAAGAGTCGAGGCGCGGCCGAAAGCGTTCGCAGCATGATCGAGCACGGCTCAGAGTGGTCAAGCGCCAGCTCGAAATACGGCGCTGAAGGTGATATTCGGCGCGCGCACGGCACGATGAACGGCGTGGCGCGGCTTCAGTTCGACAAGCAGCTTGCTCGAGCGATCTTCACTGCGACACCGCATCGGCTGTACGGGCCGCTGCAGATTGCCAACGGCTACTACGTGTTCAAGGTTGAAAAGGTGCACCGGCCCGGGAGAATCCCGCTGCGCGAGGCCGCCCCTCAAATTCATCTGCTGCTGCTCACGACGCGCCGCCGGAATAGCGTCGCGGATTTTCGCCGGAAGTTCTTGAAGAACTGGCGTGAAAAGACTCTGTGCGGAGAAACGTACGTAACGAATCTGTGTGCCAACGGGCCAAAGCCGGACGCCAATGACGCGCCGCTGGGACCACTGCCGCCGGCGGCACCTCAAGGCGGTTAGACGCTCCAGCTAGTCGTCAAATTCTGGTTGACAAATCAGGTGTCTCTGTTGAATTGCATGTTTTTCAGAGGAAATCGCATTGGCGACCCCAAACTATTACCCGAAAATCCCTGGAAAGGGAATGATTTGCCGATCAATTGCCGAATTGCGAAAAGCATACCCCGAGATGGGTTCACAAAAACAAAACTGTATTTAAGTACAAATCTGCCGCTGGATTTGGTAGGTTGCGCCAAAGCCCGGTAAAAAGGGTAATAAAAGGCAGTACAAACAGCTCACAAAAAGGGTGACTAAGCGCATCTGAACCTGCGCGAGTTCAACCCAATTCGATTTTGCAACGGCGCGAGCCGTCGATCGATCCAATCGAGGAGGAACACAAGCCCCATGTTCATTGAAAACTCAAAATCGAGGCGAGCGCGAGACGTCAAGCGCCTCATCGCGCTGATGTCGTTCGCGGCGTCCCTGGCGGTTGTCGCGATCGCGCCGGCAGTTGCTCAGGCAAGCTTTGGAGGATCACTTTCTGAGTCGGCTTCGACGCTTCAAGCCGCGGGACACCCGAACCTGACCTACACCATCACGCCTTCCGGAACCGAGAAGCTGCGTGACGTGAACCTGGCGATGGGCGCCGGCCAGCACTTCAACTGGGAAGCCCCAACGAGCAAGTGCTCGTCGTCGAGCTTCTCCTCGGACTCGTGCGCAAACGCAACTCAGGTTGGTACGACAAGCGCAAGCATCACCTACGGCGGTGCGACGACCGTGCCGGGCACGATTTACCAGCTTTCACCCTCGGCAAGCGACACCGCGACGGTCGGCATCGTTCTTCGCCCGCCGTGGTACCTGTTCCGTCCGAAGATCTACTTGACCGCCAACATCACGACGTCGTCGTCGACGAGCGCCTTGTCGGCCTCGATCACGAACATCCCGAACAACAGCGGTGGAACGATCACGGTTAACAGCCTTGCGCTGACGTTCCAGGCGCGTGCCAACTCAAGCAATTCAGGCGCATACTTCGCTCTGAACCCGAGCCGTTGCGCTGCCGCGACGACAACCGCGACGCTCACCGGCTACAGCAACTCGACTGCAGCGCCGACGGCAAGCATCACGCCGACGGGCTGCGGAAGCGTGCCGTTCTCCGGAACGGTCGGGGCCACGCCGAGCACGACCGTCAAGAGCGCCGCCTCGGGCATGAACGTCACTGCTTCATTCCCGACATCCGACGCGACCATCCAGAACTCGACGGTCAAGCAACAGACGTTCGATCTGCCGCAAGGATCGGGTCTGAACTTCCCGGCGCTTGGCGTGCTTCAGAACAACGTTTGCCCGCAGGCCGACCTGCTGCAGGACGTGTGTCCGACGACGGCGCCCGGCTCCGACATGGGAGACGTCACCTCCTCGTTGCCGTTCCTGCCGCCGACGGCAAGCGGTGACCTTTACGTGACCTCACTGGGCAACGACATGAGGTTCGGCGTGGTTGTCCGCGCGGCTCGCGGAACGACCGTCATCGTTCCGGGTGGATACGGCAGCGTTGTTGACACCGACGGTGACGGCTCCTCGGACACGATTCGCACCTCGCTGCAAAACGTGCCGGAAGACACGGTGTCGACTTCGACGGTGAACTTCACCTCGACGTTGTTCAACAACCCGAGCACCTGCCAGAGCAACACCATCCACAACACGACCGACGGATGGAGCGGCTCCAGCTTCAACGCCGACTCGTACTACACGACCACAGGCTGCTGAGTCAAGACTGATCAGCTAGATCCAATCGTGAGATAGCCCAACGGCGTCGCCGGTGAAGTAGTTGGATTCACCGGCGGCGCCTTTGTGCTTTTGGCAGACTTTCACTGTCCTGGTCACCCGCGTCGCACCATCTAGAATCTGCGCCGTTCCATCCCTGGCGGGATGTCCGAGTGGTTAAAGGAGACAGGCTGTAAACCTGTTGGCTCTGCCTACGTAGGTTCGAATCCTACTCCCGCCACTTCTTCGCGAGCAGGAAGCGGGCCTCGCTTTCTTGTCCTCAAGGGCGTCCGGGCAGCCGACGATATTGCTGCCGATGCGCCTCCTTCGAAGTCTCACGTTTGCCACCACATCCGCGGTCTTGCTCTGCCTGGCGGCTACGTCCGGCGCCTACGCGGCGGGTACGCCGACCTTGAACTCACCGGCGTCGGACAGCTCGGTCGGCTCGACCATGCACATCGACTACTCGATCCCCCAGGCGGTCATCAACTCGACCAAGTCGATCAGCATCGTCGGTCCTTCGATCGCGCAGGTGCATCTCGGCGGCACGACGACCAGCGGGTCGCTCGACCTCAACGTCAAGTCGCTCAACTCGTCTGCAGTGGCACCTACGACGTCACGCTGAGGTATCAGGACATGCTTGGCAACGTCTCCGCCGAGACGCCCTCCGCGACGGGAGTCGTGGTGTCGCGCGGCTCGGACGTGGTTCCCGACACCACCGCGCCGGCGCTGAAGATCACGGCCAAGCCGAAGAAGAAGTCGACGAAGCGTAAGTCGAAGATCAAGTTCAGCGCCAACGAGGCCGCGACTTACAAGTGCAAGCTCGACAAGGGCAAGTTCAAGTCCTGCAGCTCGCCGTACACCGCGAAGGTGAAGCCCGGCAAGCACAAGCTGACGATCGTCGCCACCGATGCCGCCGGCAACGCATCGCCGCCCATGGCGGTCCGCTGGAAAGTCGCCCGCACCAAGTAACTTCGCTCGCAACGTGAGCGACCCCCAACTGGTGATATTCGACTGCGACGGAGTGCTTGTCGACAGCGAGGCGATCTCCAACCGAGTGCTCGCCGAGGTGCTGAGCGAGTGCGGCCTGCCGACGACGACAGCGGATGCGCTGCGTGAGTACAAGGGGCGGATCCTCGCCGACGTGACGGCCCGTGCCGAAGAGCGGCTGGGCGGGTCGTTGCCGGATGGCTGGATCGATCGCTTCGAGAAGGCCCGCGCGGATGCATTCCGTGCCGAGCTGCAGGTTGTGCCGGGGTCGGCCGACGCGGTGCGTGCGGTCAGCGCGGCCGGGATCGACGTGGCCGTCGCCACACAGGGCAAGCCGGAGAAGACGGCGCTGACGCTTGGCATCACGGGCTTGCGCGACTTGTTCGACGACGGCGCAGTCTTCACGTCATACGAAGTCGAGCGCGGCAAGCCGTTCCCCGATCTGTTCCTGCACGTAGCTGCCGCGCGGGGCGCCGATCCGGCGCGCTGCGCCGTGATCGAAGACACCACGCTCGGCGTGCAAGCCGCGGTGGCTGCGGGAATCACGGTTTACGGGTTTGCGGACGAGAGCGATCCGGATGCGCTGCGCGAGGCGGGCGCGACCGCGACTTTTACTGCGATGACGCAGCTTCCCGCATTGCTTGAACTGAGCTGAGGTGCCGCTGCCGCGGCGCGTTCTGCTTGGCGTCGTGCAGGGCGTCGTCGACGCGGCGCAGTAGCTCGTCGGCCGACTCACCGGGCTCCCACATCACCCAGCCGATACCGGCTGTGGGGGTGACGTCGGAACAGAGTTGCTGGCGCGCGGTCACGATCTCGCGGCCGATGCGCTCGACCGCGGCGATCGCGCCCTCGCGTGTGGCGCCCGTCAGCACGACCGCGAACTCGTCGCCGCCGCGGCGCGCGGGCATCTCGGCGGCGCGGGCGCCTTCGCGCAGCGACTCGGCGACGGCGATCAGCACGGCGTCGCCCAGCGAGTGGCTGTGGCGGTCGTTGACCGCCTTGAAGTTGTCGAGGTCGAGCATCACCAGAGCGAACGACTCGCGCGTGACCTCGCAGCGGCGGATCTCCGCCTCGACGCGGTCGCGCAGCTGGCGCAGGTTCGGCAGGCCGGTCAGCGCGTCGAGCTGCGCGAGCTCGAGGTGCTTGCGCGTGGTGGCGACCGTCCCCATCCGCGTCAGCGCCACGACGCCCGAGATCAGCAGCACGACGACGGTCGTCATGCTGATCCGCACGGCAGCCTCGTCGTAGCCGCTCGAGATCACGAAGTACGAGTACATCGCGAAGACGAACGCGCCGTAAGCCAGTGCCGCGCGGGCGCTGAGCACGAAGATAAGAATGAACACCGCCAGCAGGTACAGCTCGGAGCCGGCGGCGGAAGAGTTTCCGGCGAAGATCCCGCCGATCGTGATCACCGACAGCGCGAGCACTGCCAGCGCATGCACGAGCAGCGGCGGATGCACGCGGCGCTCGGACATGCTCCAGCACAGCGGCGAGATCAAGATGGCACCCACGCTGACAGCCAGCACCGGATAACCGCCGTTCACGCCCGGCGCGCCGAACGCGGTCAATGCGAGCACGGCGAGTGCGGCGGCTAGGGCGATGATTGCCGCGAGTTTCCAAGCGATCGCCATCGCTGCACTGGTCGGGTCGCGGAAGGCCTGTAGCTGGCGCTGTGTGGCGCTCTCGGCCGATTCGTGGTGCAGGCGCGTCACGGCGCGGGGAATGTTGTCCAGGCGTGAGGCGCGCGCCGGCTCGCGGACGCGACCAGCGCGTGCGGCGTCGGCCTGCGCGACGGCCTTGGATTGGTGCAGCTCGGCGTCGAGCCGCACCAGCAACTCCTCGGGTGTCTCATGACGGCGGTGAGTCACCCAACCGGCGCTGGCGGTCGGGGTGATGTCCGGTGTGATCGTGCGGCGCGCGGACGCGACCGCGTCGGCGCACTTCTTGACCAACCCGTCGACGTCGCGGTTCGCCGCCGCGGGAATGATCACGACAAATTCGTCACCGCCGCGACGCGCCACTAGGTCGGCTTTGCTGAAGGACTCTTTGATCGCCGTCGCCGCCGCCGCGAGCACCTCATCTCCGGTCGTGTGGCTGTGGCGGTCATTGACGAGCTTGAACTCGTCGAGGTCGAACTGGGCGCAGGCAAACTCCACGCCGACACGCGACGCGCGCTCGCACTCTTCATCAAGCCGTGTGGCCATGCTGCGCACGTTGGCCGCTCCAGTCAACGGGTCGGTCTCGGAAAGGTCGCGATTCGCGTTCAGCGCATTCACGAGCTGCTCGCGCGTGGCGATCACCATCGCCCCGGCGGAGAGCGTGACCAGCATCAGCACGACGGCGCGCAGCGACGAGCCGAACTCGTGGGAATACAGGCAGACGATCAGGATCGCGATTGCTCCGAAAACGACATATGGGATCGCCTCAAGCTTCGGCAGCGCCGTCGCCGCGAGGATCGGGCTGACGAGCATCGTCGCCAGCAGCGCGCCGCGTAGTTCGCCGGTGTACTGCGCCGAGAAGCAGAAGATGAAGGTGCCGAACAGCACCGCCGTGTGGCGCACGTGGTTGCTGTGGCGAGGGCTGATGCGCCGGCCGACGACCATCCACAACGGGCTCAGCAGAATCACGGCGACCGCGATCAGGCGCAGGCGTGGGTTTGCGAGCGAGCTGCCGAGGCCGGTGAACGAGAGCAGCAAGATATTCGCGCCCAAGACGGCGAAGACGACGGTCGTGATGCGGTGCACCACGCGCCACGGGATGCCGCGGTCATCGACCGGCTCGTCGCCGATCGGGCGGTAGCGCTCGGCAAGGCGTTCAAGGATGCGTACGCGCAGCGATGGCTGCCATGCCTGCTCGTCCTTTTCTGCCAGTGCCCTCAGTGAAGAGGTGTCCCTATCCATCACCTTTATGAATCGGTCCAACTTCGGCTCCTGGGGTAGCTCGATTGGGTCACATCGAACGTTCGTCCAGGTTTTCGGGGCTGGTAGCGTGCGATCCGTGGAGTTCGCAGGCAAAATTGCGGTCGTCACCGGAGCCGGCTCTGGCATCGGCCGTTCGAGCGCGAAGCTGCTCGCGAAGCTTGGCGCAAAGGGTCACGTGGTGGATCTGAACGGCGCCGCCGCGATCACCGTCGCCGGCGAGATCAACGACGCCGGCGGGGAGGCAGTCGCACACACTGTTGACTGCTCCGACTCTGAAGCCCTGGCGGCGCTCGCCGACGAAGTCTTCGCTGCCGACCGCGCCGTCGACGTGCTGCACAACAACGCCGGCATCGGCCACGCCGCAGCGGTCTCCGACACGACGATCGAGGACTGGCAGAAGATCATCGGCGTGAACGTTTTGGGCGTCGCCTACGGAGTGCAGGCGTTCGTTCCGAAGATGCTGCTGCAGGGCCGCGACGCGCATGTGGTCAACACCGCTTCGATGGCCGGGCTTACCCCAAGCGCCGGGATGGTGCCTTATGCCACCTCAAAAGGCGGCGTGGTCGCGATGAGTGAGGCGCTCGACGCCGAGCTCAAGCCACAGGGGATCCGCGTCACGGCGCTGTGCCCGGGGGTGATCGACACGAACATCGTCGCGACCTCGACGATGCGCGGCAAGCTCGCCAAGCGTCACGACCAGCTGACCAAGTTTTACGCCACGCGCGGTGCGTCTCCGGATATCGTCGCCCGCGATGTCGTCACCGCGATCCGTCGCAAACAGGTCATCAAGCCTTCGCCCTGGTGGCAGGTTTCGCCGGGCTGGTGGTTGATGCGGATTTCGCCGCGGGCCTACGGCGCGCTGGCCGGGCGTTTGTACAAGACGATGTTCGGCTAACGCCGGTCCGCGACCGTACATTCGGCTAGTCGTGTTGCGCCGGACTCGCAAAAATTGATCACTGAGCGACACTTTTGGGTCGCCGGCTCGTCTAACTGGCAGTTCGAACAATTCTCTCGTCCTCCGCGATTCCGTCGCAGTTAGGAAATCGAACCCATGAAAAAGACTTTGATGACACTCGGCGCCGTTCTTGCGGCGTTTGGCCTGCTTACCGGCAGCGCGGTCGCCCACGGCGGCCACCACGGCCAGCACGGCAAGGGACGCGCGCAGATCTGGCGCGCGCAGCTGGTGCCGACGCCCGTGGCTGCTCCGAGCGCCGCTGCGAAGGCGAGCGGTGCGACCGGCGAAACAGGAGAGACTGGCGCGACCGGACCGGCCGGCAAGGCGCAGTTCGTGCAGAACAAACGGCGCTATAACTTCATGGCCCACGTCCGTGGCGTGACGCCCGGCGCGGTCTACACGGTCGCGATCTACCAAGACACTGACGGCCAGGGCTGCTCGAGCACATCGAACACCCCGCTCAGCCCGCCGGTGATCGATCCGGTCACAGCTACGCCGAGCGGCCACTTGCATGTGTTCGCAAAGGGCAAGACCAGCGAGTTCTCGCTCGACAAGGCGAAGAGCTACTACGTGAAGGTCACCGACGCGGGCGGCGCGAGCGTTGTCTGCGGCGCGCTCGTCAGGAAGACGCGCGGACACGGCTGCCACGGCAAGCACGGCGCCAATGGCGAAGCCGGCGGCGGCGAGAAAGCCAAGGGCCGCGGCCACGGCGAGGGGCACGGCGAAGGACACGGCCACCGCTAGATATTTCGCTGGGCGGCGTCGTCGGTTGATCGCCGCGGTCTGATTTAGACTGCGGCCACCGATGACGCCAGCCCTCTACGCCCTGGGTAAGACTTGCGCCCGGCGCGGCTGGGTCGTGGTCGTTCTTTGGGTCGTGCTCGCCATCGGTTTGGCGATCGCCGCCAGCGGCGGCGAGAGCTACAGCGACAACCTCACCCTGCCGGGCACCGACAGTCAGCAGGCCACCGACCTGCTGAACGACAAGTTCCCGTCGCAGGCCAACGGCATGGTGCCGGTGGTGTTCGTCGCGCCCGACGGCAAGAGCGTCGAGCAGTCGAAGTACAAGGACGCGATCACGTCGGTGTACGACGACTACGCGCACGACTCGGCGGTGCGCAGTGCGACCAGTCCATTCAGCTCTGACGGCGCGGACCAGATCTCGAAGGACCACTCGACCGCGTACATCGCGCTGATGCTGCGGGACAGTCCGAGTGATCTGACGGTCGACGAGGCGCAGGACCTGCTTGATGTTGCTGATCCGGCTGCGAAGGCCGGCCTGGCGGTGTCGATCGGCGGCTACGCGGGCGAGCAGCTCTCGAAGCCTTCCAGCCGCACCTCAGAGGTGATCGGCCTTTCGGCGGCGGTGATCATCTTGCTTCTGACGTTCGGGACCTTGGTGGCGATGTCGATGCCGATCGCGACGGCCGTGTTCGGGCTGCTGACGGGACTGAGTCTTGTAGGGCTTCTGAGCGCCGTTGCGCAGGTGCCGACGACGGCACCGGCGCTGGCGACGATGATCGGGCTGGGTGTGGGCATTGACTACGGCTTGTTCGTCGTGACGCAGCATCGCCATCAGCTTGCAGAGGGGATGGAGCCGCTGGAGTCGGCCGCGCGCGCGACTGCGATCGCGGGCGGGGCGGTGGTGTTTGCCGGCTGCACGGTGATCATCGCGCTGTTGTCGTTGTTGGTCGCGGGCATCCCGATCGTCAGCGCGCTGGGCTACACCAGTGCGATCGTCGTGGCGGTCGCGATGTTTGCAGCGATCACCTTGCTGCCCGCGATGCTGGGACTGCTGGGCGAACGGATCAACAACGGTCGTCTGCCGTGGATCAGCGCGACTGGTTTGAAGGAAGAGCAGGGCCCGTGGCATCGCTGGGCGGAGCTCGTCAATCGCCACCCGTGGCCGGCGATTGTGGCGGCGGTTGTGCTGCTTGTGGTGATGACCATTCCAGCCTTCGGTTTGACGCTCGGGCAGACGGACGACGGCGCGGATCCGCCAGGCACGCAGACGCGCGAGTCGTACGACGCGATCGCCGATGGATTCGGCCCGGGGTTGAATGGGCCGCTGCTTGTGGCGGTCGATCTGAAGGAACCAGCAACCAACAACCAGCCGCAGCTGGAAGACCTGCAGGACAAGCAGAAGCAGCAGGAGCAGGCGGTGCAGGTGGGCCTCGCGCCGACGCCGAGCACGTCGGACACGCAGAAGACGCAGCAACAGGAAGACTTCCTGAAGTCGAAGTCGTCTGACCCGCGCCTGCAAGACCTGAAGACGGCGATGACGGACACGAAGGACGTTAAGTCCGTGAGCCAGCCGGACGTGAACGACGCCGGCACCGCCGCGATCTACCAAGTGATCTCTAAGAGCGCGCCGTCGGACGAGGCGACCACGGACCTGGTGAACGACCTGCGCGACAACGTGCTGCCGAACGCGACGAAGAACCAGGCGATGACCGCGTACGTGGGCGGATCGACCGCCGGCTACATCGACCTCGCGGACCAGATCGGCGCGACGCTGCCGCTGGTGATCGGCTTGGTGCTTTTGTTGAGCTTCGTGTTGCTGCTGGTGGCGTTCCGGTCGCTGCTCGTGCCATTGAAGGCAGTGGTGATGAACCTGCTGTCGATCGGCGCGTCGTTCGGCGTGGTGACGTTCGTCTTCTCGCACGACAAGACGGCTCAGTTTGTTGGCCTGGAAGGCGCTGTGCCGATCGTGAGCTTCGTACCGCTGATGATGTTCGCGATCTTGTTTGGCCTGTCGATGGACTACGAGGTCTTCCTGATGACCCACGTGCGTGAGGAGTACTTGTCCTCGGGCGACGCGCGGCGGGCTGTCGTGGAGGGCCTGGCCGGCACGGCCCGCGTGATTACGAGCGCGGCGCTGATCATGGTCAGCGTCTTCTGCGCGTTCATCTTGAACGGAGACCCGAACATCAAGCAGTTCGGCGTGGGTATGGCGGCGGCGGTGCTGATCGACGCGACGGTGGTGCGCTGCGCGCTTGTGCCGGGGATCATGCGGCTGCTCGGGCCGGCGGCGTGGAGGCTGCCGAAGTGGCTGGACCGTGCGCTGCCGGAGTTCTCGATCGAGGGCAAGGAGTGGTTCGCGGAGCGGGACGACCGCGAGGCGAAGCGAGCGGCGCGTTGCGATTCTGCGCGCGCCGAAGCGGCAGAGCTCAACGTCGATGGAGAGATTTCGAAGCTAATGGACGAGCCCGAAAAGTCCGACTAGGATTACTCAACCAACCCGCCCTCTTAGCTCAGTTGGTAGAGCACTTCCATGGTAAGGAAGGGGTCTCCGGTTCAAGTCCGGAAGAGGGCTTCCACTGCTGGAGCGGGATTGCACCTCGGACGGGCATGTTACTTCGCTGCGGTGCGTACATTCTGCGTACATGACCCCTTCTTTTGTGGGGAAGGCCTGGTCGCCGCCGCTGATAGTGGCCCTCGCGGTATCGCGCGGCGCCGGGTGCGAAGTTCATCGGAGCAACCTAGAAGAATCGACATCGTGCAAGCAGGTGCAGAACAACTTGGCGAGCAGATCTCGGATGCCATGGTCAAGGTGCAAGCCGAGTTCAGTCGTGAGACTAATCCCGACTACGGGATCGGGATGCGGGCGCTCGGGGAATCCATCTACGACGAAAATGCTCCCGTCATCACATATGACGGTCGCCAAGGTCGTGCTCGAAAGTGCCTCCAAGACGCCCTCCTCGGGGACCTGCGCTTCGAGCATCTCAAAGACGACGCGGCAGAAAATCTCACTTGGCAATACGTTCGTGCCGTCGGAGAGGACTCTGGAATGGATGAGGAGATCGCCGCGATATCCAGCGCTGGTAAGGATCCGCGGCGAGGAGAGTTTTGGTTCTGGCTAGAGCGATTCACCACCTCGGTCAGGTTCAACTTCTCTGGCGTCGACTTCGTGCCGCCCGCTGATTATCACGAGACCATCGAACGCGAGGACCAGGCGGAGGGCACCCTGATTGTCGTGAATGAGTTCGGGACAAATGCAGACCTCATGCGATCTCGCGCACGAAAGAAAGCGGACACGGCGTTGAGGCGACTCCGGGTTGTCCTCGATGAAGATCGCGAGATCCATCCCGACCAGCTCCGCTTCTACGTCGGACACCGCTATGGATTTTCAGACGGCATGGTCGGGGTGAGCAGGATCAAGGGCACGCCGTTGCACCTAGGAATTGGCGAGGCGCAGGCTTCAAGCACGAGCTCGCACCTATTCGGCACCCTTTCACTCGAACCCAAGAATGATGTCGAGCGTCAGATTGAGATCGCGACCAACTGGCTCGACCGGGCGTTCCTTGCAGATGAGACGGAAATCGCGATGCTCTACCGGTTCTTCGCTCTAGAAGCACTATTCACGAATAAGAAAAACCGAGCAGGACTCGGCAAGCTCATTACTATCCGTCGCGCGACCATGGGGCTCCTGGTCGAAAACAGGTATATGCCGCCGTTCTACAAGCCCCACCTTTACAACAAGGTTAGGTCCCGCGCAGTGCACGGCGAAGCATCGGCGAGCTTTCCGCCGAAACTTGCCGATTCGCTCGCGTGGGACACTCGGAGGGCGCTTCTTGAGTATGCGAATTTCGTGAGCGAAAACGAATTTACTGAGCGCTGGAAAGTTTTGGATGCCCTTGACGAAAGTCCGAAGCGCGCGACTGTCTTGGAGACTCTTAAGCACAACGACCCGGACACGTGGGCGGGGTATGAGTAGGGGCGCGCTCAAACAGTCGCCAATCTGAACTCTTGGATCGCGATACACGCAAAACAGCGAACGAGGAGTCGGTCGCGCAGTTCTTTAGTTCTTGGAACCCCGAGTGGCGCTGGGTTTTGATTCTTGGCCTCAGGAGCATGCGAACGGACCCGGAGCGCCTGGGCGAGCTCGCAGCCGAGGAAACGGGAGGCGATGAAAGCTGGAGCGAGCCCGCATACGCTTTCGGCCCGCTCTCCATCGGGCTCACTGCCGCTGCCGTCAACGAAGCGTCCCAATATTGTGAGGATCTCTTCGCGCTCCTCCACGCCTTGCGCGAGACGGAGTACTTTGCGCAAAAGATGTCTTCTTACTCAGCGGGGAAGGTGACTGGCTTCGGTCACAAGCTCGGCGAGCTCGATGACGATTCGATCTGTCGGTTGTTTCTCGTTCCCGACGTCCACACGATTGAGAGCGGTCTCGCTGATGGGAAGGACCCCGAGGCCAGTATCGCATCGTTTAGAGCGGGTCGCACGAGGCTCTGCGAACGGGTTCGAGACACCGCCAGCTTTTACGCAGAACTCGAAGACATCCATTTGAACTACAAGCACGGTCTGAAGCTCGCGCTGACGCCCGTGGGCGCACCGCTACCCGAGGAGGAGATCAAGAGACGGCGGTCGAGCGTCGAGACTCCAGTTTTCGCATACACGGCGGAGCCTATTGGCGAGATGATGCGTAAGCCGAAGCACCAGAACGTGATGATGATGCGGCTCGGGGAGACGCAGCAAGCGAACGTCCGCGCGCTCGTCGAGGAGCGCAACTTGCTTCGGTTTCTCCCTCCGAGGCAGATCGACTTCGATCACCTAGTCGAGAAGTGCGCGCTCGTCCTACAGCTATTGCAGATCGCCCAAGAAAACCGCGTCGGTGTTGGCAAACTTGACGAGAGCGGTAACCAGCGCGTTTGTCTTCCGGGTCCCGAATTGCGGGAGCAACTAACGGTCACGTTTCGGTCGGACTCGGTGATTGGACTCGGGGACTTCGCAGGCCCCTAGAGGCTGGAGGACTGAGCCGGTGC
>JBOGYW010000060.1:0-13905 GCA_050696815.1 Solirubrobacterales bacterium
GCTCAACGCGACGGTCAACGCCACACTGAGCACCAACACGCGTGACTCGAACCCGCAGCTCGACGTCGTCCTCGCGAACCCGAACGCCCCTGGCGTCGACGTTCCGAAGACCGTCACGGCGACGCTGCCGGCATCGGTCACAACCGACCTGCAGAACACCGCCCTGGCGAACATCTGCAGCGCTGTCGACGCCGCCAACGGCGCGTGCGCAGCGAGCTCGAAGGTTGGTTCCGCGACGATCGAGACGCCGTTCATCACCGCCGGTTTGACCGGTGACGTGTACGCCGTCAAGGGAGCCTCGGCAATTCCGGACCTCGCAGTCGAGGTCGCGGGTGCCGGCAACGCGATCAACTTCCGCCTGAAGGGCACAAGCACCTTCGTCGGACCGCGTGGCAACCAGATCCAGACGACGTTCACGGACCTGCCGCAGACGCCGTTCTCGAAGTTCACGCTGACGATCGCCGGCGGCAAAGACAGCCTGCTGACGATCTCGAAGTGCCCGGAGAGTGGCGCGGCGCCGGAAGACGGCCCGATCCACTACGACATGACCGGTTACACCGGTGCGTCTGTCAGCTCCGACACGGCGACGAGCTTCGCGGGTTGCTACGGCAAGCCGAAGGTGAAGTCGTTCAAGAAGTGCGTCAAGTTCAAGCTGTCGGTCAAGCCGAGCGGCCTGACCAACGAGGCGAACATCGCGAAGGCCGAGCTGTACGTCGGCCCGAACAAGAAGGCCAAGACGCGTTACACCAAGGACACGTCCGCGCCGTTCAAGTTCGCAAAGCGCCTGTCGCACAAGTTCAAGCACGGCAAGAAGTACTACTTCAAGGTCAAACTCACATACAAGCCGACGGTCGACGCACCGTCCGGCAAGACCGAGACCTCGAAGGTGGCTTCCTTCAAGCGCTGCAAGTAGCGGTCAGCTAGATCAGAACTAAAAAAAACGGGCTCGCTTCGGCGGGCCCGTTTTTTTGTGCCTCGACGCCTTTCTGGACGTTCCGGCGCTACCTAAGCGGGGGTAGCGGTGTTTTACATAGTGCAACGCAGGGAATAGAAGTGATCGATCGGTGCGCAGGGGTGTGTCGCCGGTTGTCACCTAGGAGGTAGGACAACATGGATCTCGCGATTCGCATTCGGCGCACGCGTTTACTGACAACCGCTCTGGCAGCACTGACGTTGGCGGCCCTCGCAGCGGGTCCGGCGAGCGCAGACATCATTCCAACGCCGTACGGCGGCACCAGCGACGCCACGACCGGCGGTCACGGAGACCTGACGGTCGGCGCCACATTCACTTACAGCGACGCAAGCGAAGACTTGAAGAAGGTCGTCGTCGACACGCCGGCCGGCGGCGTCGGCAATCCGAATGCGATCCCCTACGCGGACCGCTGCCCGCAGGCGACGTTCGACACGGGCATCTGCCCGGTTTCGAGCCAGATCGGCGTCGTGACGCTGAAAGTCACGGCCACAGCGGGCGTAATCCCGGTGCCGATGACGCTGACCGGAACCATCTCCGAGATCCAGACGACACCTGAGGTCCCGACGCAGGTCGGCGCCTACATCGACCCGGGAGCGATCGGCAGCCCGATCCGCTCGACCGCGGTCTTCTACCCCGTGACCTCCGGACCTGACGGCGACTTCCGTCTGCGCTCGGTCACCTCAGACTTCCCGCGCACCGCCAGCACAATCCTCGGCGAGTTGCCGATCCAGGTCGACCAGTACGAGCAGAAGCTGTTCGGAAAGCTCGCCAACGGAACGGTGTTCATCACCAACCCGACGCGCTGCGACACCTGGAAGTCGTACGGCTACCTGCAGGCCTACGACGCGAACTCGAACGCCGATGCCGACCCGCTGATGACGGGGACGAACGACTTCATCCGCACCGACGAGGTGCCGACGACGCCGGTCTGCACCACGCTGGCGCCGTTCGACACCCGCGCAAAGGCATCGATCTCCAGCGGCAAGCGCTTCTCCAGCCCGACGTTCGACACGACGGTCGAGATCCCAAACCTCGGTGCCGATCCGCAGGGCGCGGCGATCCCGAAGTCGATCGTCGCGACACTGCCGAAGGCGCTGAACGTGGACGTCCAGCAGATCGGCCGCGTCTGCAGCAACACTCAGTTCGCCGCGCGCTCCTGCCCGGCGAGCACGAAGATGGGCACGGTCGACATCAAGACGCCGATGATCGTCGACGGCCTGCAGGGTGAGGCCTACCTGACGCAGGCATCGCCGGGCGGCACGCTCCCCGACCTTGGATTGATCGTGCACGGCGCGATCAACTTCACGATGCGCGGCGTCAATCACTACGTCAACACGTCGCAGCTGCAGTCGACGTTCGACAACATTCCGCAGGTCGGCTTCAGCAAGTTCGCGCTGTCGATCGCCGGCGGCCCGACCGGTCTGCTGAAGACGCTCGCCTGCCCGACTGGAGCGCGCACGCCGACCGACATGGGTCCGGTGAGCTTCGAAATCACCAGTTACCAGGGCCAGGTGATCCGCTCCAGCAGCCCGGTCGACTTCGACGGCTGTTACAACGCGACCGTCTCACGCCTCAACAAGTGCGTCAAGTCGTCGCGCCTAAAGCTGAAGGTGGCCTACGCGTCGCGCTCGCAGATCCGCTTCGTGCGGCTTTCGATCCGCGGCATGAAGACGAAGACGATCAAGCGCTCACCGTTCCGCGTGAACGTGAAGCTGGGCAGGAAGATCAAGACCGGCAAGACCTATCGCTACACACTGCGTGTCTACTACAAGCCGGCGGCCGGCAGCTCGAAGGGCAAGGTCGTGAAGAAGACCGGCAAGTTCAAGCGTTGCGCGTGACCCCTCGCTGCGCAAGGTGAGATCAGCGGCCGCGCCGGAAATCAGCTCCGGCGCGGTCCATCTCACGCTTCATCTCGCGCTCCTTGATCGTCTGGCGCTTGTCGCCGACGTCCTTGCCACGACCGAGCGCCAGCTCGACCTTCGCGCGCCCGTCCTTGAAGTAGATCCGGGTCGGGATCAATGAGAAGCCCTTCTCGGCGAGCTTGCCGATGATGCGATCGATCTCACGGCGGTGCAGCAGCAGCTTGCGCTGGCGCTCCGGCTCGTGGTTGTCGTTGCCGGCGTGCTTGTAAGGCGCGATGTGCAGGTTGCGCAGCCACACCTCGCCGTTGTCGACCGAGGCGTAGGCGTCCTTCATCTGTACGCCGCCCTCGCGCATCGACTTGACCTCGGATCCGCGCAGCGCGATGCCGGCTTCAACCTTGTCGGTCAGCTCGTAGCGGAAGCGCGCCTCGCGGTTGGTCGCGATGTCGCCGGCGTCGACTTTCTTCTTGGTGCCCTTGGCCATCAGATGCTCACAGGTAGCAGGTCCACCCGCGCGCGGGCGGTCTGCAGCTTGACCACGCCGACCTCGACGGGCGTGCCGATCTTGATCTGGTGGCCGCTGTCCTCGTCTTCGAGGATCGTCTGCAGCTCGTTCTGGTGCCAGAAGCCGCCACGCTGCGATTTGAGGTCGCGCAGGCCGATGAAGCCCTCGAACTGCAGCTGCGGGCCGAAGGCGACGAATAGGCCGCCGCCGACCATGCCGGAGATCTCGCCCTCGAACGTCGGGCCCTGCAGCGCGTTCTCGCGCAGCTCGTCGGCGTCGGCGAAGCGCGGTGGGCGCCTGCGCGTCTGCGACGGGCGTGTGTTGCCGCCGTGGTGCGGCGTGCTGCTGTCGATTTGTTTCCAGCCGTTCTCCACCAGCAGCTTTTCGAGCAGGAAGGTGCGCACAATGTCGTCGGCGCGGCGCTCGATCTTCATTGCTGCACGCTCACGCGTGCTCGTCGACTCAGCTTCATCGGCGAGTTTGCTCGCGATCGGCGCCGCGTCGTCCACTCCCAAACCGGCAAGTAGAGCGCGATGCACGATCAGGTCCGGATAGCGACGGATCGGCGAGGTGAAGTGGCAGTAGTTGTCGCTGCGCAGGCCGGAGTGCCCGAGGTTGTGCGGCGAGTAGACGGCCTGCTTGAGCGAGCGCAGCACCAGCGAGGTGAGCGCGGCTCCCCCGTGCCCCTTGCTGCGCACGTGTGCGGCAACCAGGGCGCTGATCTCGCCGACGATCGTCTCGGCCTGCTGATCGGTGAAGTGCTCAGGCATCGGCGGCACCGGCACATCCAGCGATTCGAGCTGCTGGGCCAAAAGCTCCACGGACGCCGGGTCCGGTCGTTCGTGCACGCGGAAGAGCGCATGCAGGTGGTGCTGGTCGAGATACTTGGCGACCTCTTCGTTGGCGGCGATCATCAGGTGTTCGATCACGCGGTGCGACTCCGTCTGCTCTGCTTGCTTGACGTCCGTCGGATCGCCCGCCGCGCCGAACTCGAAGGCCGGCTCGCTCGACTCGACTGCCAGCGCCTTGCGCTTCTCGCGCTTCGCCTGCAGCGCCGCGCTGACCTTGCGGCCAAGCGCGAGCGGTTCCGCCCAGGGGTCTTGCGCCTGCGCGCGGCCGGCGAAGACTTCGTCGATCTCGTCGTAGCTGAGGCGGGCGTCGGAACGAACGGTCGAACGGTAGAAAGAAGCGCTGACCGGCTCGTCGCCGTTGAAGAGAATCTCGGTCGTGACTGCGCGCCGCGGCTCGCCCGGCACCAGCGAGCAGGCGTTGTTGGACAGCGCCTCCGGAAGCATCGGCTCGACCGCGCCCGGCACGTAGACGCTGGTCGCGCGGCGGCGGGCCTCCTTGTCGACCGGATCGCCGGGGCGCACGAACGCGGAGACGTCGGCGATGTGCACCCAGATGCGGATGTTGTCGCCGTCGCGCTCGGCCGAGATCGCGTCGTCGAAGTCCTTCGCGCCGAGCGGGTCCATCGTGAAGGTCGGCAGATTCGTGAGGTCGCGGCGGGCGAACTCGTCGGCGCCCTCGGCCGCGCCGCGCGCATAGTTTTCGACTTTGCCATCGAAGCGCCGCGCCAGGCCGCGCTCGAGCATCAGCGCCTCGATCACGTCGCGGGCGTTGTCGGGGTCGCCGATCCGGCGCACGATCTGACCGACCGGCTGCGTCACCTGACGGCCGCGGTTCTTGCCACGCGCAACGCCGGCGGGTTCGATCAGCACGAGCTCGTTGGCGCGCAGCGGGCGGCTGCGCTTGCCTTCCTGTTTGAGCTGGATCGGCGCGCCCTTGTCGAATAGAGGTCGCGCCACCAACGCCCGTCCCTTCGGCACCAGCACGGCGGCCATCGGCCCGTACCCGGCGCCGAATGCCCGACCGAAGGCGGCGCTCACTTTGACGGCTTCTGCTTGAACTGCGCGAGCGCCGCGAACGCGGCGTCGAGCGCCTCGTCGGGGTTGGTCTTCGGGTCGTCCTCGACCTTCAGATCCGGCTGCAGACCGGCTTTGGTGATGAAATGGTGCCCCGGCAGCTCGTAGCGGCCGACGGTCAACGAGACTGCGCCGCCGTTCTTCAGCTCGGTGACCTCCTGGAAGACGCCCTTGCCGAACGTGCGAGTGCCGACGATCAGCGCGCGATCGCGATATTTGAGCGCGCCCGACGTGATCTCCGACGCGCTTGCCGAACCGCGGTCGACCAAGACCGCAAGCGGCGCGGCCGTCTGGAACTCACTCTTGATCGCGTCGTACTGATGGCGCTTGACGCTGCGCCCCTGCGTCGCGACGACCATGCCGTCGTTGAGGAAGATGCTCGACACGGCGACCGCCTGGTCCACGCGCCCGCCGGGGTTGCCACGCAGATCGAACACGAAGCTGTCGGCGCCCTTCTCTTTCATCTTCTTGACCTGCTCCGAAACTGCTTCGCCGGCGTTGTCGGTGAAGCTCGCGAGGCTGACGACGCCGACCTTGCGGCCGTCCTTCTTGTAAAGCTTGCTCTCGGAGATCGGCAGGTCGATCGATTTGCGCTGCAGCCGCAGCTCACGCGGCTTGCCCAGGCGTTTGCCGCCGCGCTCGGTCGGAGTCGCGACGGTCAGCGTGACGTAAGTGCCCTCCGGCCCTTTGATCTTGGCGACCGCGGCGTCGGCCGACTGGCCGGCGATCGACTTTCCGTTCACCTCGGTGATCACGTCACCGGCCTTCATACCCGCCTGCTTGGCGGGCGAGCCGTCGTAGGTGGTGGTGATCACCAGGCCGCGCTTGTCCTGGTTGACGGCCATGCCCACACCGGTGTATTTGCCGGACAAAGTCTGCTCGAACTGCTTGTTCTGGGCGGGATCGAAGTAGTGCGAGTACGGGTCGTTCAGCGCCTTGACCATGCCGTTGATCGAACCGTTGCTGAGCTTGCCCGGCGGCACCTTGCGGTAGAAGTCATCCTCGATCAGGTTCTGCACCTGGTCTGTCGAGATCTCGGTCTTCTCGGGCGCGACCACGTCCTTCAGCGGCCCGACGACCGGCGTGTCGGGATTGGCGCCGATGTAGATACCGGCGGCGAGGGCCGCAAGAACGGCTAGAACTGCGATTGCGTAACGCATCGTGTCGGGGCGAAGGCTAGATGCAACCGAAGGTATGCGCGACCGGCACGAGAGTCAAGCCGTGCAAGCTTCTAGACGCGCAGGAAGCGGCGCAGCGTCACGCCCGAGCCGATCGCGGAGATCGACACGGCGGAGATCAGCAGGATGATCGTGAGCGATCCGAAGTTGATCGTGTCCGGCGCGGCGAACAGCGCGAACTTGTCGGAGACGGGATCGATGATCGTCTCCTTGAAGAGCAGCAGGAGCAGCACGGCGATCACGCCGCCGGCGGCGCCCACGAAGACACCTTCGATCACGAACGGCCAGCGGATGAACCAGTTGGTCGCGCCGACCATCCGCTGCACCTCCAGCTCGCGCCGGCGGGCGTAGATCGAAAGGCGAATCGTGTTGCCGACGAGCAGGACCGAGGTCAGCACGAGCAGGATCGCGAGACCCCACATCGCAAACTTGACGCCGCCGGTGATCGAGAGGATCTTGTCGGTCTCGTCTTCGCGGTTCTTGACTTCATCGATCGCGGGGCTGGCGTATGTGACCTTGTTCGAAGTGGTGCTCTGCGTCTCGAGCGAGGTGACGATGTCCTGAACCTTGTCGGGGTCCTTCGGTGTGACGCGGAAAGAGGCCGGCAGCGGGTTCTCGCCGAGCACCTCGGATGCCTTCTTCAGCTCGCCCTGCAGCGTCTTGTACGCCTCGGCCTTCGAGATGTAGACGACCTTCTTCGTGTTCTGGTTCTGCTCGAGCGTCTGGCGCAGCTCGGCGACCTGCGCCTTGGTCGCCTTGTCCTTGATGAAGACGTCGACCAGCAGGCGGCTGCGCACGTCGTTCGCGGCGCCGGTCGTGATGTTGGTGATCGGGATGAAGACGCCGAGCACGATCGTGGTGATCATCACTGTCATCAGCGCGGCGATGCTCGGTGCGGAGTTGCGGCGCAGGGTGCGCAGCGCTTCACTGGTGAAAAAACGCATATTCATGGTCGTTACGCGACGTCGTCGTGCAGGTTGGCGGTGATCTCACCCTCGTGGATCGACTTGAACTCCTGCGTGTAGCCGGCAGCGCGCTCGTCACGCACGATGTGGCCGTCGCGCAGCTCGATCACGCGGCGGCGCATGCGGTCGACCATGCTCTTGTCGTGGGTGGCGACGATCACGGTCGTGCCGGTGCGGTTGATCCGGTAGATCAGCTGCATGATTCCCAAGCTGGTCTCGGGGTCGAGGTTGCCGGTCGGCTCGTCGCAGATCAGCAGCGGCGGGTGATTGACGAACGCGCGCGCGATGCTGACGCGCTGCTGCTCGCCGCCCGAGAGCTGGTCGGGGTAGTTGTGAAGCTTGGTTGACAGGCCGACGAGGCGCAGGATGTGCGGCACCTTCTGGCGGATCTCCTGGCGGTTGGCGCCGGTGACGAGCAGCGAGTAGGCGACGTTGTCGTAGACCGTGCGGTTCGGCAACAGCTTGAAGTCCTGGAACACGGCGCCGATGTTGCGGCGCAGGTACGGCACGCGGTCCGGCTTAAGCCGCACGATGTCGCGGCCGGCGATGTAGAGCGAGCCGTCGGTCGCCTCAAGTTCTTTCATCAGCAGGCGGATCATCGTCGATTTGCCGCAGCCGGTCGGGCCGACCAGAAAGACGAACTCGCCCTGACCGATGCTGGTCGTCGCGCCTTCGAGCCCGACGGTGCCGTCGTCGTACACCTTGGTGACGTCGGCGAACTCGACCACGGGCGAGCCGTAGTCGGGGCTTTTTGCTGCGTTTGCCTGCATCACGAGTCCTTTCTCCAGGTTAGGAGCGTTCCCTGCCCTCGCGCGCCGCATGCATCGTCCCATTTTGCAGGGAAGTTTGTGCGGATTCGCACGCTTAGGTCGCACCAGGTGCGACTGAAGGGTGTCAATCGATACAAGCGAGCGCTAAGGCAGCGCGGGGGCGCCGATGGCGTGGAAGCCGCCGTCGACGTGCAGGATCTCGCCGCTGATGCCGCGGGCGAGGTCGGAAAGCAGGAAGCAGACGGTGTTGGCGACCGGAATCGGGTCCTCGATGTCCCAGCCCAACGGCGCCTGTGCCGGCCACATCTCGGCGAGGTCCTTGAAGCCCGGAATTCCCTTGGCCGCCATCGTGCGAAGCGGCCCGGCGCTAACCAGGTTGGAGCGGATTCCGTGCGGACCGAGGTCGCGAGCCAGATAGCGGTTGACCGACTCAAGCGCGGCCTTCGCCACCCCCATCCAGTCGTAGATCGGCCAGGCAACAGTGGCATCGAAGTCAAGACCGACGATCGCACTCTCCCCTTCCCCTGACCGCTGCAGTAGCGGCAACAAAGCACCAGCAACTGCCTTGTAGGAGTAGGCGCTGGTTCGAAACGCCAACTCGGCGCTCTCCGCCGGAGCAGACATGAACTTGCCACCCAGCGCGTCTTCGGGAGCGAATGCGATCGCGTGCAGCACGCCGTCCAGCCCACCAAGGGCACCCTCGACGGCAGCGGGCAAAGCCTCAAGATGCGCCTCGTCGTTGACATCCAGCTCGACGATCGACACGTCCCCATCGAGCCGATTCGCCGTGCGCTCGGTCAGCGACATCATCCGCCCAAAGGATGAGAGAACAACCGTCGCCCCCTCTTCTTGCGCGCGCGCAGCGACATGGAAGGCCAGCGACTGGGGCGTCAACACCCCGGTGATCAGCAATCGCTTGCCGTCGAGCAGGCCCATGAGCTAAACCGCTTCGAACACGAGGCAGGCGTTGTGCCCGCCAAATCCGAACGAGTTCGACAGCACCTTGTTGATCTCGAGCTCGCGCGATCCCTCGGCGATGTAGTCCAGGTCGCACTCCGGGTCGGGAGTGTTCAAGTTGACGGTCTGGTGCGCCTTGTTGTCGCGGATCGACATCACGCACACGACCGCCTCGACCGAGCCGGACGCGCCCATCATGTGGCCGACCAGCGATTTGGTCGACGACATCGGCGGCGGCGTGTTGTCGCCCCATACCTGCTTGACGGCCTTCGTCTCGGAAAGATCGTTGTACGGAGTGCTCGTGCCGTGGGCGTTGATGTAGTCGATGTCTTTCGGCTCCAGCCCCGCCTCGGCAATCGCCTTGGTCATCGCCGAGCGTGCGCCGCGACCCTCCGGGTCGGGCTGCACCAGGTGGTAGGCGTCGTTCGTGGCGCCGTAGCCGGCGAGGCGGCAGTACACACGCGCACCGCGGGCGGCGGCGTGCTCGGCCGATTCCAGAATCAGCATGCCGGCACCTTCGCCCATCACGAAGCCGTCGCGCTCGGCGTCGAACGGGCGCGAGACGCCCTTCGAGGTCATCGCGCCCATCGCGCGGAACGCGCTGGTCGCCAGCGGGCGGTTCGCCGTCTCGGCGCTGCCGGCGACGACCAGATCGGCGTGGCCGTACTCGATCATCCGCTTCGCCTCGCCCAACGCGTGGTTGCCCGACGCGCAGGCGCTGACGACGCAGTGGCCGGGCCCCCAGATGCCGAAGTCCTTGGTGACGGCGGCGATCGCCGCGTTCGGCATCAGCATCGGCACCGAAGTGGCCGGCACCATGCGCGGACCCTTCTCGCGCAGGATCTCCATGCCGTCGTCGATCGTCTCGAAGCCGCCGATACCGGTGCCGACCACGGCGCCGCAGCGCTCGCGGTCGAGCTGCTCGAAGTCGAGACCGGCGTCGGCGACCGCCTCACGCGCGGCGACCAGGCCGAAGCGCGCGAACTTGTCGAGCCGCCGCGATTCCTTGATCGTCAGCTGATCGCTCGGGTCCGGGCCGACGGCGACGTCGCCTTCGGGCAGCGACTGCCCGCGCAGCGCGGCCTCCCACAGCGCTTCTGCGCCGAGACCGCCCGGCGAGATCGCGCCGATTCCTGTGACTACTACGTCAGCCATTCTTGACGACGGCCGCTACGGCGTCGCCGATCGTCGAAAGGTCTTCGAGGTCTTCGTCCGGCACGCGGATGCCGAGGTCATCTTCGATCGCCTGCATGATCTCGACGACGTCGAGCGAGTCCATGTCCAGGTCCTCGAGCGTCGAGTCGTTCGTCACGTCACCCGGTTCGACACCGAACTTCGGGACGATCTCCTTGATCTTGTTCAAAACCTCTTCTTGAGTAACAGCCATTTAGAGCCTTTCTTCTTTTTTTCGTTACGCCGTCATGCCGCCATCGACCGGCAGCACAGTACCGGTGATGTAACCAGCCTCGTCGGAGACGAGAAAGCTAACCGCTGCGGCGACCTCTTCGACCGTTCCCGGCCTTCCGAGCGGCACCGCCTCGGCGATTTTGTCAACTAAACCCTCCGTCATCGCCGTAGCGACGGGTCCCGGGGCGACTGCGTTGACGGTGACATTCTTGCGCGCGTACTCCTTGGCGAGCGTGCGCATGAGACCGATCATGCCTGCCTTCGACGCTCCATAGGCCGCCTGACCCGGATTTCCATGCATGCCGGCGACCGAGGAGATCATCACGATCCGGCCGTAGCGCGCTCGGATCATCCCGCGCAGCGCGGTGCGCGCGCAGTTGAAAGAGCCGGTGAGGTTGGCGCTGATCGTGTCGGCCCAGTCCTCGTCGGTCTGGCGCACGGCGAGACCGTCATGTCTGACGCCGGCGTTGTTGACGAGCACCGCCACGTCGCCGAGCTCGGCCGCAATCTTCTCGAACGCCGCGTCCACCGCGCCGACGTCGCGAACGTCGGTCTGTAAAGAAAGCCCTCGGCGCCCGGCGCCTTCCACGGCGGCAAGCGTCTCGGCGGCACCGTCGGCGTCGGTCGAGTACGTGATCGCGACGTCGAAGCCGTCGTTCGCGAGGCGCGTGGCGATCGCACGGCCGATGCCACGTGAAGCGCCGGTCACCAGTGCGACGCGCGCCGTCTGCGCGTCGTCGCTCACGGAGCGATGCCCTCGATCTCCGCGGTGATCGCCGAAAAGGCAAAGCCGCCGCCGAAGCCGCACATCACGATCAGCCCACCGTCGGCGAGCCGTCCCGCCTCGTACTCGCGGCGCAATGCCACAGGGATCGAAGCGGCGGAAGTGTTGCCGACATCTTCAATCTGTGTCGACACCTGGTCGTCGCGCAGACCGAGCTTCTCACCCATCGCGCGCACGATCCGGATGTTCGCCTGGTGCGGAACCAGCAGAGTCATGTCGTCGAGCGACTTGCCGATCGCGTCGAGCGCCTTCAAAGTGACCTCGCTCATCCGCTGCACGGCGTTGGAGTAGGTCTCGCGGCCGCGCATGCGGATCACGTTGCCGTCGTCGCGCTCGGAGTAAAGGATGCGGTGCTGGTGGTCGTAGCCGCCGATCAGCGGGCCGATCCCGCCGGACTCGACGGGGCCGACCACGACGGCGCCGGCGGCATCGCCGAACAGCGGCGCGCTCTTCGGGTCGTCATGCGGCGTGATCCGCGAGAGCGCCTCGCCGCCGACCACGAGCGCGAGATTCGAACGGCCGGCCTCGACCACGGCGGCGGCGTGCCCAAGAGCCGTGACGAACCCGGTGCAGGCGGCGCTGAGGTCGAAGACGACGGCCGACTGCGGCACACCGATCGCGTCGGCGAGCGCGACCGACTGGGCGGGAAAGACGTTGTCCGGGGTGATCGTGGCGACGATCACGGTGTCGACCTCCGAGGCATCGCGGCCGGCGACCGCCAGCGCGTCGCGCGAGGCGGCGGAGACCAGGTCGATCAGCTTCTCGCCCTTCTCCAGGTCGAGCACGCGGCGCGAGCGCACGCCGGTGCGCTCAACGATCCAATCTTCGGTCAGGTCATAGCGTGCCGCGATCTCGGCCGAAGTCACGATCTTGCTCGGCTGGGCGCAGCCGTAGCCAAGCATTCCCGCGTGGCGGAGCCGTCCGACTTCTGCTTCAGCCCCGGTCGTGAGCGTGTCCGTGACGGTCACAGGTCAACCCCCTGCCGGGCTGGCGAGCAGACCGGCGATCTTGACTGCCTTTGCTTCCGGCAACGTGCGCTTGACCAGACCGGTCAGCACGCCGCCGGGCTCGAACTCGACGAACTCACGCACGCCCAGCTCCCAGAGCTGAAGCAGCGACTCGCGGAAACGGACCGGCGAAAGCAGTTCATTGGTGAGCTCGGCGCGCGGATCCGAGTACGGGCGAGCCGTACCGTTCGCGATCACTTTGGAGGCGTCGCCGAACTCCACATCGGCGAGCGCGTTCGCAAGACGCTTGGCCGCCGACTCGACGAGTGGCGAGTGGAACGCACCGCTGACCGGCAGCCGCTTGAGGCGAAGAGCGCGTGAGTCGGGTACGGCTTCCGGGTCGAGCGGCTCCGCCGCTTCGATCGCCTCGATGCCGTCCATCGCGCCGGTCAAAACGATCTGCCCCGGTGCGTTGTCGTTGGCGACGGTCAGGCCGAACTCTGTCGCGAGCTTGCTCGCGCCTTCGACTGAGCAGCCGAGCAGCGCGATCATCGCGCCCGGCGCCTCATTGGCGGCGTCGGCCATCGCCAGGCCGCGCTCGGTGACGACGCGTTCGCCGTCGGCGGCGCTCATCGCGCCGGCGGCAACCAGGGCGGCGTACGAGCCGAGCGAGTGGCCGGCAAAAAAGTCGCATTCGACGCCGGCGGAGCAGAAGCTCGCCACCGAGGCACCGAAGACCGCGGGCTGCTGCCCTGCCGTGTCAAGCGGCATATCGGCCGTCTGGCTGCCCTGCCCGGGGAACAGGCCGGCCCTCACTTTGAAAACCCCGCAGTCACGAGCGCAGAGATTACTTGAACGCGCTAGGCGAGCGCGACTACTTGCGCGCGGTCGTGCGGCGCGGCTTGACGGCCGGCTTGCGCTTGGCGGCAGCCTTGGACGTGGATTCCAGTCGGGCCAGGCGCTGTTCGATGCGATCGAGGTCGTCTTCGAACTCTTCGAGACGGTGAAACAGCGTTCGCACGCGCAGCGTGAGACTTTCGAACTGCGAGCCGGACGGAAGACCGAGGGCGGAAAGCGCGGACTGCTGTGCGCGTACAACGCGCTCGCCGGTGTCGACGATGCGGGTCAATGCGTCGCCGACCAACCAGCTGCTCGCCAACTCATCGACGATCCCGCCGATACCTTCGTCGCGCTTTTCAGCTTCATCCTTCGCCATCGCGGGCAGCATACGCGAAACACGTTCACACGGCATATCCTAAAGCTTTACTTTAGCCTTAGGGTATGCAAAAAGCGCTTTTAAGCACCACGACCTTCTCAGAAACTTCACACGCAGTTCAAATACCGGCGATTAAGGTCCGCTTTGGATGTGTCGATGACAGTCTGGAGCGGTTTCTCGCAAGCTCGCTCCCGCCTTCGCGAAGGGAATTTGCAAGGCAGCACCGCTTCCGGTGCAGTGATCGACCTCCGCTTTGTTCACTACAACCACGCAGTTGAGCTCAGAATGTCTCTAAATCGCTACGTCACAGCGCTTGCAGGTAAAGCGCAACCGGTGGAATATCCGCTTACTGACGGCTATCTTTCTCATAGCTGGTTCGCTTCTGCGAAGCCGCGTGGGGAGGAACACGCGATGAC
>JBOGYW010000061.1:0-13745 GCA_050696815.1 Solirubrobacterales bacterium
CAGCACAACCCAGGCGATCCTGAGCGACGCCGGCTTCGTCGACACCGAGATTCACCGCGATCTTGCCGACCGAGAGCGCGTCGTCACGGGGCGGACGCCGGTATGACGACGACCGGCCTTACTGTTGAATCCGCCGCGGCTTTCGAGCGCACGATCGCCGAGAACGGCATCGCGATCTTCCCGACCGACACGCTCTACGGGATCGCCTGCGACCCCGACTCACAGACCGCGGCGGACCGCATCTACGAACTCAAGGGCCGCCCGCCGCGCAAACCTTCGGCGGTGATGTACTTCAGCGTCGAGCGGATGCTCGGTGAGCTGGGCGAAGGTCTTGACGAGCGCACCCGCGGCCTGATCGCCGAGCTGCTGCCGGGGCCGTTCACGCTGGTTGTCGCCAACCCGGCGCGCCGCTTCGCGCCGGCCTGTGCCGACACGCCGGAAAAGCTCGGCCTGCGCGTGCCGAAGCTCGAGGGGTACCTGGCCCCGCTGGCGGGAGTGAGTGTTCGCGTGATGCAGACGAGCGCCAATCTTTCCGGCGCCCCCGACGCCACGGCGCTGGAAGACATCGATCCGGCGATCGTCAAAGGGGTCGACCTTGCGTTGGATGGCGGCCCGTTGCTCGGCTACGGGTCGACCGTCGCCGACGTTTCGGAACTGGAGGAGGGTCGCTGGCGACTGCTGCGCTCGCCGATGCCGCGTACAAGCGGGCGTTTGACCGAACTGATCGGCATTCCGCCCGCTGATTGATCGCGCTCAGCCCTTCAGATTCAGCAGGACACGCCGATAGTTACGTAGAACGCGGTACCTAAGGGCATTGCCTCTTCGACATGGACAACCTGGGACTTCATTACTTGACGCTCGCCGTTGCGGGCATCGCTGCGTTGATCGGCGTGCTTCAGGCACGCAAGGCACGCAACGGCTTTCGCTCGCGTTCGGCCAAGTCGTACACCCGTGCGGCTGTCCTGATCACGATCGGCATCGGCGCCGGCATCGCTTTCAAGTCCGAGCCGGCGCTGCTGATCGTCGAGTCGCTCGGCTTCCTCTGTATCGCCGCGGGACTCGTGATCCAGGGCAAGGAGGCGGAGGTCTTCATGAAGATCGCCGGCGAACAGCGCATCGACTTCCTCAGCGGCCTGCCCAACGCGCGCGCCTTCAACGAACGTCTCGCCGCCGAGCATTCGCGCACCAAGCGCACCGGTATGCGCTACGCGATCGCCGTCTTCGAGATCGACGACTACCACTCACTACCGCCCGCCGACAAGGCCAACGGCATGAAGCTGCTCGCGAAGTCGCTCGAGGACTCGGTGCGCAACACCGACTCGATCGGCCACATCAGCGAGGAGCACGTCGCCGTGATGATGGTTGACACCGCAGCCGAGGGCGGCATCATCGGCTGCGAACGCGCCCGCGAACGCTTCTTCTTCCAGAGCTGCGCGCATGACGACCAGGCGCATGTGACTCGCCCGCTGACCGTCTCGATCGGCATCGCCGCGTTCGACGAGGACACCGTCGACCCGATCGACGTCGTCGAGAACTCAAAGCTCGCGTTGCAGCGCCTACGCGCCGAAGAGGGCGCGGGCGTGCGGATCTACGAGCGCGCCGACTTCGTGCGCCGCGCCGGTACAGCCGCCGCCGCGGCCTGACCCCGCGAACGCCCGCTAGGGCGATTGCTACGGTGAAGCGGTGAAGATTTCGATCGCCTCAGACCACGGTGGATTCGCGCTCAAGAGCGCGATCGGCGATGCTCTGAGGGCGGCCGGACACGAGGTCGAGGACTTCGGCACGGACACGCCCGACGACGTCGACTACCCCGATTTCGCCGAGCCGGCGGCCCGCGAGGTCGCGACCGGTGGCGCCGATCTCGGCGTGATCGTCTGTGGCAGCGGCGTCGGCGTCGCGATCGTCGCGAACAAGGTCGACGGCGTCCGCGCGGTCAACGCACACAGCGTCGAAGAGGCTCAGCTGAGCCGTCAGCACAACCACGCCAACGTGGTCACGCTGGGCGGCCGCTTGATCCCCGACGACCTCGCGATCGAGATCGTCAACGCATTCATCGCCACCGAGGAAGAGGGTGGGCGCCACGACCGCCGGGTCGACAAGATCGCGGCCGTAGAGAGGAAGCTGGAAGATGTCCAACGTGCCTGAGGATTTTTTCAATCGTCCGCTCGATGAGGTCGATCCCGAGATCGCGGATGTTCTGCGCAACGAGCTCGGCCGCCAGCAGACCACACTGGAGATGATCGCCAGCGAGAACTTCGTTCCGCGCGCGGTGCTCGAGGCGCAGGGCTCGGTGCTGACCAACAAGTATGCCGAGGGCTATCCCGGCAAGCGCTACTACGGCGGCTGCGAGTACGTCGACGTCGCCGAGCAGCTGGCGATTGATCGCGCGAAGGAGCTTTTCGGCGCCGAGTTCGCAAACGTGCAGCCGCACGCCGGCGCGCAGGCGAACAACGCTGTCTACCACGCGCTTCTCCAGCCGGGCGACACGCTGCTCGGTCTCGAGCTTTCGCACGGTGGTCACCTCAGCCACGGCATGAAGATCAACGTCTCGGGCAAGCTTTACGACATCGCTTCGTACGGCGTTGACAAGGACGACTACCTGGTGCACATGGACGAGGTCGCGCGCATCGCCGAGGAACGCAAGCCGAAGCTGATCGTCGCCGGCTGGAGCGCGTACCCGCGTCAGCTCGACTTCGCCGCCTTCCGCGAGATCGCCGACAGCGTCGGCGCTCTACTGATGGTCGACATGGCTCACTTCGCCGGCCTCGTCGCCGCGGGCGAGCACCCTTCACCGGTGCCGCACGCCGACGTTGTCACAACGACGATCCACAAGACGATCGGCGGCGGACGCAGCGGCATGATCCTCGCCAAGGAAGAGCACGGCAAGGCGATCAACAGCGCTGTCTTCCCGGGCCAGCAGGGCGGACCGCTGATGCACATCATCGCCGGCAAGGCGGTGGCCTTCAAGATCGCGATGAGCGATGCCTTCAAGGAGCGCCAGCAGCGCACCCGCCGCGGCGCGGCGATCCTCGCCGAGGAGATGCTCGGCGGCGGCGTCAACGTATTGACCGGCGGCACTGACGTGCACCTGGTGCTCGCCGACCTGCAGGGCTCGGGCTTGAACGGGCAGGAGGCCGAGGACCGGCTCGACGAGGTCGACATCACCGTCAATCGCAACTCGATCCCCTTCGACCCGCTTCCGCCCGCCGTCAGCAGCGGTCTGCGGATCGGCACGCCGGCGCTCGCCACACGCGGCTTCGGCGACGAGGAGTTCCGCGAGGTCGGCAAGATCATCGCGCAGACACTCACCGCCGAGGACTGGGGCGACGCCACGCGCGACGAGCTGCGCGGCCGCGTCAAGACGCTCGCCGACAAGTTCCCGCTCTACGAGTACCTGAACGAGTCCGCGCTCGCGTAGATAATCGCGGCGAACGCCTGTGTCGCCTGAAGCGCAAGCTCTAGTTGGATTCGCCGTCGCCGCGATCGTCTCGTTCGCGTTGACGCCGCTCGCCGCGCGGCTGGCTCGGCGCGTCGGTGCGGTGGCAACCGTCAGTGACCGATCGCTGCACGACATCGACATGCCGACGCTGGGCGGGCTCGCGATCCTCGCCGGCCTGCTCGTCTCGTCGCTGATCTTTCTGCCCGACAGCACCGAGACCGAGGGGATCATCGCCGGCGCGCTGGTGATCGCTTTCGTCGGCGCGATGGACGACATCTTCGACCTCTCGCCGGGCTGGAAGTTGGCGGGACAGATCGTCGGCGCGGCGATACCGGTGATGTCGGGCGTCGTGGTCGATCACTTCACGCTGCCGTTCCTCGATCCGGTCGATCTGGGCCAGCTGGCGAATCCGCTGACGATCCTGGGGATCGTCGCCGTGATCAACGTTGTCAACCTGACCGACGGCGTCGACGGGCTGGCGGCCGGCGTGTGCTTCATCGGCGCGGCGACCTTCGCGGCGATCGCGCTTTCGCTCGACCGTGACTCGGCGGGCATCCTTGCCGCCTGCACGGCCGGTGCGGCGCTCGGCTTCCTGTTCCACAACTTCCACCCGGCGTCGATCTTCATGGGCGACGCCGGATCGAACCTGCTCGGCTATCTGCTGGCGTGTATCGCGATCCAGGGCGTGCTGAAGACGGCCGCCGCGGTCGCGTTGTTCTTCCCACTGGTGATCCTCGCCGTGCCGATCCTCGACACCGGCTTCGTGGTCGCCAAGCGGCTGAAGTACGGCAAGCCGATCTACAGCGCGGACCGCTGGCACTTCCATCACCGCTTCGTCAACATCGGCTTCTCTCAGCGGCGAACCGTTCTGTACATGTACGCCTGGACCCTCTGCCTCGCGACGCTGGCACTGAGCCTGCGCTTCATCCCGTACAGCGACGGCCACGGCAACCTCGACACCAAGTGGACGATCGTGCTGTTCGCGATCTTCGGGCTGGTGCTGGCGGCGAGTTTTTATCTGGTGGTCGTGCTCGAGATCCTCAAGCTGCGCCGCTTCAGCGGCCGGCGGATGATGCAGAGCCGCGGCGACGCGACGCCACAGGAGGTCGACGCCGAGGTCGCCGAACAGCTCGCAACCGGCGAGTTCCCGGCGATCGAGCGCGACTAACAAGCCTTTCCAACCGCTTACCGGCGTCTTACATCGGCCTTACAGGCCCACTCGATACTTGCTGCATGTTCCTTGAGGCACGCACACAGGTCGAGATCGTCGTTCCGGTCTACAACGAGCAGGACGACCTCGCCCACTCGATCAACCGGCTCTACGAGTTCCTGCAAGAGGAGTTCCCGTTCAGCTGGAGTATCGTGATCGCCGACAACGCCAGCACCGATGACACGTTGGCGGTCGCCGGGCAGCTCGCCGCGGTGATGCCCGAGCTGCGCGTGCTGCACCTGGACCAGAAGGGCCGCGGCCGTGCGCTGCGCGCCGCCTGGTTGCAGAGCAACGCGGAGGTCGTCGCCTACATGGATGTCGACCTCTCGACCGACCTCGCCGGCCTTTTGCCGCTGGTCGCGCCACTGCTCTCCGGGCACAGCTCGGTGGCGATCGGCACGCGGCTGACGGATTCTTCGCGCGTGACGCGCGCTCCGAAGCGCGAGTTCATCTCGCGCGGCTACAACCGCCTGCTGCGCACCGTGCTGCGCGCGCGGTTCAGTGACGCGCAGTGTGGCTTCAAGGCGATCCGCACCGACGTGGCGCACAGGCTGCTGCCGCAGGTCAAGGACGAGGAGTGGTTCTTCGACACGGAACTGCTGATCGTCGCCCAGCGCAGCGGCCTGCGCATTCACGAGGTGCCAGTCGACTGGGTCGACGACCCGAACAGCTCGGTCGACATTGCGAAGACGGCGATCGAGGACCTTCGCGGCATGAGCCGGATGGTCCTGAGTTCGCGCGTCGCGAGCTTCGTTGCAATTGGCATGGTCTCGACGCTGGCGTACGCGCTGATCTTTCTGCTGCTGCGGCTGGCGATGGGCGCCGGCGCGGCGAACGCGGCTGCGCTCGCGCTGACGGCGGTCGGCAATACGGCGGCAAATCGCCGCTTCACCTTTGGCGTGCGCGGTCGCGAACGGCTGCTGCGCCAGCACGCGATGGGGGCTGTGGTGTTCGTAACGACGCTGCTGCTGACCACCGCTTCGCTCGCCGCGCTGGACGCGGCGTATCCCGGCGCGCCGCGGCTGATCGAGCTGGCCGTGTTGATCGCCGCCAGCGTCGCCGCGACCGCGCTGCGCTTCGTCGCGCTGCATGCCTGGGTCTTCTCACGCCCGAACGAAAACACCAAAGCAATCGCACCCCACGACCTGATCGAACAGAAGGAGCTGTCCTAATGGAACCCACAACGATCGAGCGTCCCCAGCTCGATGAGCGCTCCCCGCTCGATCAGGCCACTTCCGAGCAGCCCCCGCCGCGCACTGAAGCGCGGCGGGGTGTCCGCCGCTTCCGACCTGAGTTCTTTGGCCTGCTGCTGATGACCGCGGCGCTAAATCTGATCAACCTCGGTCAGAACGGCTGGGCGAATAACTACTACGCGGCGACCGTCAAGTCGATGACGGTGAGCTGGCACAACTTCATCTTCAACTCGTTCGACCCGGCCGGCGTGATGACGGTCGACAAGCCGCCGCTCGCGATGTGGGTGCAAGCGGCTTCTGCCGAAGTCTTCGGCTTCAACAGCTGGGCGATCCTCGTGCCGCAGGCGCTGATGGGCGTTGCCGCCGTTGCACTGTTGTACGACTTGACGCGTCGCGTCTGGAGCCGCTGGCCGGCGCTCGTTGCCGGCGCGGTTTTGGCGCTGACACCGATGACCGTCGCGATCTCGCGGCACAACAACCCCGACGCGCTGTTGGTGCTGTGCTGCGTCGCGGCCGCCTGGTTCGTGGTCCGCGCGCTGCAGGACGGGCGCACACGCTGGCTGCTGCTCGCCGGCGCGATGATCGGTCTCGGTTTCGAAACCAAGATGGGCGCCGCGCTGCTGGTGTTGCCCGCTACGGCGGCCGCATACCTGTACATAGCGCCGCGCGGCTACTTGAAGTCTTTCGGCCAGCTGCTGGCCGGTGGCGGCGTTGCCGCGGTGACCGGGCTGGCCTGGCCGCTGTTGATGTGGCTGACGCCCGCCGCCGACCGTCCGTGGATCAGCGGCACGGCAGACAACAGCATCTGGTCGCTGATCATGAACTACAACGGCCTCGGCCGGCTCGACGGACAGGCCGGAGGACCGGCCGGCGCGGCAGGCGGTGGTCCTGGCGGCGGCAACGGCCCAGGTGGCGGAGGTGGCTTCTTCGGTGGCAGCACCGGAGTCGGGCGCCTGTTCAACGACGCACTCGGCGGCCAGGCCGGGTGGCTGCTCGGCTTCGCCGTGGTCTCGGCGATCGCCGTGATCGTCGCTACGCGGATGCGCCGCAATGATCTGCGCACGGGCTGGCTGATCGCGATCGGCGGTTCGTTCGCGACGATCGCGATCGCCTTCAGCTTCGCGAAGGGAATCTTCCACCCGTACTACGTCTCGCAGCTCGCGCCGTTCACGGCCGGGCTGGTCGGCGGCGGCTTCGGCGTGATGCAGTCACGCAAGGATGACGAGCGCGCGCCGATTTCGATGCGCTGGTTCGCAGTCGCCGCGATCGGCGCCGGCGTGATCGCCGAGATCGCGATCGCCGGCAACTACTCGGGCCAGTCCTGGGTGACGGTTTTGATGCTTGCGGTAGCTGCCCCCGCAGCGATCGCAGTCGCCACTGCCAGCGAGCGGAAGTGGCGAAACGCTGCCCTAGCGGTAGCGCTGGGAGCGCTGCTGGTGGCGCCGGCGATCTGGTCCGTCCAAACGCTGGGCTACGCCACCAGCAGCACGTTCCCATCCGGCGGCCCGCAGTCGGCGACGTCCGGCATGGGCGGCCCAGGCGGCGCGCGGATGGGCCGCGGCATGCCGCAGGGCGGGCAGATGCCGCAGCAGGTTCAGCCGCAGACCACGCAACCGGTGCAGCCGCAGACGCCGGCTCCGAACAGCGGCACGACCAACTCTTCCGGGCTTCAGACGTCCACCACGGCCTTCAACCCCGGCCAGCAAGGATTTGGCGGGCCGCCTCCTGGGATGAACGGCCCACCGCCCGGCATGAACGGTGGTCGGATGACGCCGCCCGGCACGCAAGGGGGCTCGAGAGGCGGCGGAATGTTCGGCGGCCAGGACCTGACCGCGATCACCACTTACACAGAAGCGCACGGTGGCGGCACGATCGGCGTCTCCAGCCAGTCGGGCGCGTCGAGCGCGATCATCGGCGGCAAGAACGTCGCCGGCATCGGTGGCTTCTCCGGCCGCGAGTCGGAGGTCAGCGTCGACTGGCTGGCCGACCGCATTGAGGCCGGCGGAATCCGTTGGATCTACACCGGTGGCCAGATGGGTGGCATGCAAGACAACCGCGTTGGCAGCAAGAGCGTGATGTCGGCGGTCGCCAACGCCTGCGCGCCGGTATCGGCGTCTGCGCTTGGTTCAAGCGCGACGACGTCGTCCAGTTCGTCAAACCTTTACGACTGTGCCGGCAAGGCGAATGCTCTGCGAGCGGCGGCCCAGTAGTCAGCACAGGCCCAGCAGCGGCAAGCAGGTTTTGCCAAACCCTTACCAACGGTTGGTGTTCGCCTTCACAGTTCAGTGCAACAGTCTCCACTAGTCGTCAACCCCCACGCACGGAGGACCACTAAATGACCGACTCATCCGCTTCCGCTGCACCCGCGCAGCCCCCGGCCGACAACATCTTCACGCGCCTGCGCGACGACCGCTGGATGCTCGGGCTTGTGGTCGGCGGCGTCGTCGCCCTGATCGCGACGGCCTTCACGCCGAAGACGATCACCGGCCTACCTGCCCATCCGCTGCTCCTGCACATGCCCGTCATTTTCGTGCCCTGCCTGGCGGTTGCGGCGATCGCGTTCTCGATCAAGCCGGAGTGGCGCGAGCGCTACGACATCGCCTACGGGATCGGCGCGATCGTCACGGCGTTCGGCACCTTGGTCGCGGCGAACGCCGGCGAGTCGTATCTGCACATGAAGACCGGGGTGGGCGAGGGGCAGATCTCTGCGCTCGCCGCGCGTGACCCCGAGATCAAGGCGCTGCAGCACCACGCGGACCTCGGCGGCGACACCAAGGTTGTGGTTTCTTTGCTGGCCGCCGTGATCCTGATCCAGATCGCACTCGATCGCAACATCGTCCAGCGCGTCTCCGACTGGTTCAAGGACCACCGCGCGGCGCCATCGATCGCGCTCGCCGCTATCACAGGGGCACTTGCAGTGGCGGCCGCGACATTCACCCTTTTGGCTGGCCACGCCGGGGCGAAGTTGACGTTCGGCCACGAAGAACGCGACGGAGCGGATCGAGCCGGCCAACTGCCGCCGGGCGCGGGCAACTTCCGCGACCGCGACGGAGACGGCTTTCAAGGAGGGCCGCCCGCTCGCTAATTCTGCTACATTTATGTACATGAATCGTGTTGGCGTCGCTGAACTCAGGCAGAACCTCAGCAAATACCTGCGAATGGTTGAAGAAGGCGAGAGCCTCGTCGTGACGGATCACAACGTTCCGGTCGCGCGGCTTGGTCCGCTTGAGGGTCCGAAATCACGGATCGACGAGCTCATCGCGCAGGGCCGGCTGATTCCGCCACGCAAGACCGGGCCGCTGCCCCGCCCGCTTTCGATTCCCGGAGAGGCGAACGCCGCCAGCAAGGCACTCGAAGAACTCCGGAATGAGGAGCGGTACTGAGCGGCGCGGTCTACCTCGACGCGTCCGCTCTGGTCAAACTTGCGCACAGCGAAGTCGAGTCGCTGGCGCTGCATGACTTCCTTGGTACCTCGCAGCTTGTCTCAAGCGCCCTCGCTCGAACCGAGGTTCCGCGAGCGCTGAGGAGACGCGCCGTCGAAGCGGGGCACTCGCCCAAATCGCTACTCAATCGCGGCGCCGAAATTCTCGGACGATGCTTTCTAATTCCGGTGGACGAAGACCTCTTGGACACGGCCGGTGCGCTTGATCTTCCCGGTCTACGGTCACTGGACGCGATTCATCTCGCCTCAGCCGCGTTCGTTTCGCTCAACGACCCGTTTGTCAGCTACGACCGCCGCCAGCGTCAGGCGGCGGAAGAGTTCGGCCTGGAAACCGTCGCGCCGGCCTATTCGACCACGTAGGTGTCACGCCGCGGCTTCTCAGTGAAGTCGCGCATGATCCCGCCGAGCAGCAGGTTGACGATCGAAAGGATGATCGCCGCCCCGATCGTGTTCCAGAACGATCCGAGGTCGAAGTGCGGCACCAGAACGCTGGTGATCCAGAGCATGAACGCGTTGACGACCGCGAGGAAGAACCCGAGCGTCACCAAGATGAACGGAATCGAGAGGATCGTGATGAACGGCTTGACGAAGACGTTCACGAAGGCCAGCACGATCGCCGCGATCAACAACGTCCAGAACGAGTCGTTGTAGGAAAGCCAATCGAACTGCCCGGCAAGCCAGATGCCGAGCATGTTCAGCACTGCTGCCGCGAGGACGCGAACGAACCATGGGGGCCGGCGGCGGGTTTCGTAGGTGATGGTTTCCACGGGCGGAGACTATCGATCGGCGGGCATTTCGGTAGGCATTTCGGTCGTACTGCCCGGTAGTCGATCAACCGTCCTCGTGACTATTCGGGTAATTCATTGACTTCACCACATTTCCGTCTGAAATAGGGCATACTGTGCGCTCGTAACATCCGGAACCTTAATGGGGACTCAAAATTGAGTATTAAAAAGGTTCCAAGCTCAGCTCGGATTTGCTCATCTGCCAAGGAAATAGGTCTCTCATGCTTCCGTCTCATTGCCTCCGCTCGCTCTTGACCACGCCTGCCCGCTCACGGTTCGTCGTGGCTTTCATGCTTTCGCTCACGCTGTCACTTGCGCTCGCGGCGACATCGTTCGCGAGTAGCGCGAGCACGGGCAGCGGGACACTCACGTTCGCGGCCGGCAGCGGCGAGACCAACAATGTGACAGTCAGCCTCTCGGGATCGACCTACACGGTCGCTGACAGTGGTTCGACGATGGCGGCCGGAAACAACTGCACGCTGGTCGACTCGCACACGGTCACGTGCCCTTCGAGCGGAATCACCGCGATTGCGATGACCGGCGACGACAACGGCGACACCTTGTCGTCGACTTCGTCGACTCCCGCTTCGATCGACGGAGGCAGCGGCGACGACACGCTGGCGGGCGGATCAGGCAATGACACGTTGAACGGCGGCTCCGGCAGCGACACGCTCGACTACTCCGCCGCGGGCTCGGCGGTCACCGTCTACCTCTACCAGTACACGGCCCAAAACACCGTCGGCGCGGGCACGGACACGATCACGTACAGCGAGGGCTTGATCGGCACCCCGTACAACGACACCCTCAAAGGCAGCAGCACCAACGACACGATCAGCGGCGGCGCCGGCAACGATCTCATCGTGCCTGGCACCGGCGTGGACGTCGTGAACGGTGGCTCGGGAACCGACACGGCCGACTACAGCGCTCGTACTGCCAGCGTCAACGTCACGATCGACGGCAGCGCCAACGATGGTGAATCCGGCGAAGGCGACAACATCGGCACCGATGTCGAGAACCTCGAGGGTGGATCAGGCAATGACACGCTGACCGGCAGCTCGAGCGATGGATTCATCCACGGCAACGCTGGCAATGACGTCGAGTACGCCGGAGCCGGCAACGATGAACTGCTCGGCAGCGACGGCGACGACGAACTTCACGGTCAGGCCGGCGACGACAACCAATACGGCGGCAACGGAGTCGACACTGTTGACTACTCCGACGCCCCGTCGGCGGTGACGATCTGGCTCTACACCGCGTCCGCTCAAAACACTGGCGGCGCCGGCACCGACATCATCAGCTCGACCGAGAACGCGACCGGCTCTGCTTACAACGACACGATCGTCGGTAGTACTGGCAACAACACGATCAGCGGTGGCGACGGCAATGACGCGCTGACGCCGAACACCGGAGTTGACGTCGTCAACGGCGGCGCAGGCACGGACATGGCGAGCTACTACTCGCAGACCTCGCCGGTCACGGTAACGCTGGACGGCACCGCCAATGACGGCACCTCAGGCGAAGGCGACAACATCGCGACCGACGTCGAAGGCGTCACCGGCGGATCCGCCGCCGACACGCTGACCGGAAACTCCGGCAACAACACGTTGAGCGGCAGCGACGGAAACGACATCCTCAGCGGCGGTGCCGGAAACGACACCTACAACGCGGGTGACGGCAACGACACGATGTACGGCGACGCCGGCGACGACACGTTCGGCGGCGGCAACGGAACGGACCTTGCCGACTACTCGAACGTCGGCTCCGCGGTAACTGTTGCGTTGATCACAACCGGCAGCCAGAACACCGTCGGCGCGGGATCCGACAACCTCTCGACGACGGAGAATCTCACCGGCACTGCGTACGACGACACGCTTGGCGGCAGCGACAGCGCCAACACGATTCACGGCGGCGACGGCAATGACGTGATCAAGCCGCGTCTCGGCGCCGACGACGTCTACGGCGACGCAGGCTCGACCGACCGCGCCGACTACACGGAGCGCACGACCGACTTGACGATCTCGCTCGACGGAACGGCGAACGACGGCGCTGCCAGTGAGGGCGACAACATTCACGGCGACGTTGAAGACGTTTCGACCGGTTCGGGCAACGACACCGTCACCGGCAGCTCCAACGGCAACAGCATCACCACAAACAGTGGCAGCGACACGATCGAGGGCCTGGGCGGTAGCGACACGCTCAACGGCGGTGGTGGTACCGACCTCTTGACGTATGCGGCGTCGCCGTCTGCCGTGTCGGCGTCGCTCGCGATTACGTCATCGCAGAACACCGGCGGCGAGGGGTGGGACGCGGTTTCGTCCTTCGAGAACCTCACCGGATCGGCATACGACGACACTCTCGTGGGCGACCCGTACGCGAACGTGCTGACCGGTGGCACCGGCAACGACACGATCCAGCCGGGCATCGGAGCCGACACGCTCAACGGCGGCAGCGGCACGGACATCGCGACTTACTGGCCGCGCACCGCGACGGTGACGGCTTCGCTCGACGACACCGCAAACGACGGCGAAAGCGGCGAGGGCGACAACATCAAGGCCGACATGGAAGGCATCACCGGCGGCGAGGGCAACGACGTGCTCACCGGCGACAGCGTCGCGAACACGCTGAATGGCAACAACGGCGACGACACGATCACGGGCGCCGGCGGCGACGACACGATTGTGGGCGGCAACGGGACGGACATCGCGAGTTACGCGGGGGCAGGCTCGGCGGTGACCGTAAACCTGCAGACGTCCTCTGCCCAGAACACTGGCGGAGCCGGTTCGGACACTCTCAGCTACATCGAGAACTTGACCGGATCGAGCTACGACGACTACCTCGTCGGAGATTCAGGAGCAAACTCGCTGAGTGGTGGAAACGGCGATGACCTACTCAGCCCTTACGAAGGGACCGACACGATCGCGGGCGGCGCGGGTTCCGACACAGCGACCTATTGGTCGCGCAGCAACTCGGTGAATCTGTCGCTCGACGGCAGCGCGAACGACGGCGAATCGGGCGAGAACGACAACATCGGAACCGACGTCGAGAATTTGCGCGGTGGCACCGGGAACGACACGCTCACCGGCGATTCCGGAGCGAACTCACTTACGGCCGACAACGGCAACGACACGATGCAAGGTGGTGGCGGAAACGACACAATCTTCGGTGGCAGTGGTACGGACACCGCCAGCTACTCGAGCGCAGGCTCGGCGGTGACGGTGACGCTGCAACAGTCTTCGGCTCAGAACACGGGCGGGGCAGGCTCGGATGCGATCAGCTACGTCGAAAACCTGACCGGCTCGAACTACGACGACTACCTGATCGGCGATTCGGGAACCAACGTTCTTAGCGGCGGCAGCGGCAACGATTTGCTGAGCCCCTATGAGGGAGCGGACACGATCAATGGCGGTTCCGGCTCCGACACCGCGACGTACTGGTCGCGCACGAACACCGTGAGCCTGTCGCTCGATGGCACCGCGAACGACGGTGAGTCCGGCGAGAACGACAGCATCGGGACCGACATCGAAAACCTCACTGGCGGATCCGGGGACGACACGCTTTCCGGCAACTCGAGTGCCAACACGCTGATCGGTGCGAACGGCGACGACACGCTGGTCGGCGGCGCCGGGAACGACGCGATTCAAGGCAACAACGGGACCGACCGCGCTGACTACAGCTC
>JBOGYW010000062.1:0-13702 GCA_050696815.1 Solirubrobacterales bacterium
GCAGGACGGCCACGAGGCCGATCGTAACCGAGACCGTGGAATAATCGCCTGGCATGTCAGAGACGATCACAGACTTTCTGGTCGACCGCGAAGACCTCGCGAGCACCGACGTCGGCACGCGGCCGGGGCCGGCGCTCGCCGACCGCGAGGTCCTTCTGGAGCTCCAGCGCTTCGGTTTCAGCGCGAACAACATCACGTACGCCACGCTCGGCGATGCGATGGGCTACTGGCGATTCTTTCCGGCCGGCGACGGATCGGGCTCCGTTCCGGTTTGGGGTTACGCGATCGTGCGCGACTCGCAAGCCGAAGGCGTCGAGCCGGGATTCCGCTACTTCGGCTACTTCCCGCTCTCGACGCATCTAGTCGCCCAGCCGCGCAAGGTCTCACCGCGCGGCTTCATCGACGGAGCGGCGCATCGCGTCGAACTCCCGCCGGTTTACCAGCGCTACGTCCGCGCCGCGGATGACCCGGATCAGGCGCTGGAGGATCAGCAGGCGCTGTGGCGACCGCTGTTCACGACTTCGTACGGCGCGGCAGATTTCATCAAGGAAAACGACGCTTACGGCGCTTCAACTGTGGTGATGACAAGCGCGTCGAGCAAGACCGCGCTCGGCACCGCGTTTTGCCTGCACGAACTCGGCAGCGAACAGAAACTCGTGGGACTTACGTCGCCGGGCAACGTCGAGTTCTGCGAGCGCGCCGGCTACTACGACCGCGTCGTGGCCTACGACGACTTGGCCGAACTCGAAGACGATTCGCAGATCCTCGTCGACTTCGCCGGCAACGAATCAATTCTCAACGGCGTCGCCGAGCAGGTCGGCGATCAGCTTCGACGCACCGTGATCGTGGGCGCCACCCACTGGCAAGATCGCGAGCGCGAGTTGACCGACCTGCCCCCCGGTTCAGACTTCTTCTTCCTCCCCATTTGGATTGAAAAGCGGCGGGCCGATTGGGGTCCGACCGAATTCTTCGAGCGCAGCGACAGTGCGTGGAACGCCTTCGCCCCAACGACCGAGGGGTGGCTCACGATTCAGGAGAGCCGTGGCGTCGACGGGATCGAGACCGTCTACCGGTCCACCCTCTCCGGCGAATGCCGCCCCGAAACCGGGCACGTACTTCAGTTCTGAGCTACGAGGAAGCGGCGAAAAGCGGAATATTTCGATTGAGAACTAATCCAACTGGGTAGTAATGCCGTATTAATAGGTAATCGGGACGAACTTGGTGCGTTCTGCGCCGGTTGGAGTCCCGCTGTGTCGGATGGAGTCTCACACGGAAACCGCGAGGATTGCCGGTAGCGAGCCGCAGGACGCGAGCTTGCGCGCATTCAAAGCATGGGCTTTGCAGCAGGACCTCAGTTCGATGGTCGCGGAGAAGCCGTCTTGGCGTCGCGAGGACGCCGACGAGGTTCCGGCCGACGGACGCGGCCAGAGCTATCTGCGCCGCAAGCTGGTCCCGAACCCCGAATTCGAACTGCGCCAACGCACTGCGACGGCCCTTTGGATCGGCGCGTTGGTCGTAGCGATCGTCAACCAGATCGGTTTTCTCGGCGTCTCGATGCCGACCGGGCCATTCCTCGTTTCCCTCGTTTTCACGCTTGCGACCCTTACGGTGCGCGCGGTGTTGGTGAAGACGTTGCCGGTGCAACGGCTTGCAGCGCTCGAAATCGGGATCATCAGCTGCGCGATGGTCCTGATCGCCTACGAGTCGTATTTCACCGGTGGCGCGACCAGCCCGTATCTGGTTTGGTTGGTGTTCTCGGTCTTCTACGCCGCATATTTCATGGAGCTACGCCCGGTGGCGGGAATCACCGCTGCGGCGGTCTGCGTGGCGCTGGCGCCGATCGTCTACGCACCGAGCACGACGACCACCAACGCCGCGTGTGCGGCGTTCGTCCTCGCCGCCGTCACAGTGACGATCTCGATAACCGTCTTCCTCAGTCGTCAGGTCAGTCGCCAGTCCGAGCTGGCGGTCAAGCAACTCGCCTGGGCAGACCCGCTGACCGGCGTTGCCAACCTGCGCGCATTCGAACGCTTCACCGAGTATCTGAGCCGCGACCCGCTTCGCGAGTTCTCGGTCGTGATGGTCGACATGAACGGTCTGCGTGGCGCAAACGCTTCGTTTGGTTTCGACGCCGGCGACGACATGCTGGTGCGGCTTTCGCGCCTGCTGCTGGAAGCGTCGGGAACGAACGACCAGGTAGCGCGCATCGGCGGCGATGAGTTCGCCGTCGTGCTCGCCGATGACAGCACCGAGGCTGTGCAGCAGTGGCGCGAACGCTTCAAGCGCCTCAGTGTCGGTCACAACGACGTCTGCCGGCTACGTAAGCCGCGAATCTCGTGTGCGGTCGGCTTCGCGCGCGCTCCGCAAGACGCGACGACGCCATCCGACCTGCTGGCGGCTGCCGACCGGCGCATGTACGCCCAGAAAGCGCCTGCGGTGACGCCGCCGCACGCAGTCGAAATGAGCGCGCCCGCGCACAGCGAGCGAGTTCTCGGCGAGTCACAGATCGTCTCGATCGAAGAATCGGCGACCACGCTGGAGGACGGCGCGCAAGCCGCGGCACTCTGGGCACTCGTCGGTGCACTGACAATCTTCTGGACGACTCTGCCCGGCGCAGATGTCCCCCACCTCACGGCCACCCTGGCTTTCGGTTCCATCTGTTTCGTGATCGCGGCGTTTATCTTTGCCGCGCGTGGAACAGCGTTTCGTCCAACCAGCTTGCGGGTGTCGGACTTCGCGACGCTCACGATGACCGCACCCGCGCTGCTGATCACAGGCGGCTGGAAGAGCCCGCTTGCGGTCGGCGGCCTACTGGTGGTGGCGTACTACGCGCAGTTTTACCGCGGCTTCCGCGCGGTCACGCGCATCGCACTTGCCCTGGCGCTGTACTCGGTTGCATACTGGTCGGCCGGCGATCCGACGCCTGCCGCAGAAACCCAGTACGTGATGCTGGTCACCGCGGCGCTGATCGTCGCTCTCCTGATGCTCGCCAACGGGCGTCGCGTCGACGCTTCGTTTGCGACGATCCGCGCGGCCGCAAGTTGCGACGCACTCACCGGGTTGCTAAACGTTCATGCGTTTCGCCGCGACGTCTCGCGAGTCGCCAGTTCGACGCACGGAGGTGCGGCGCCGAGCATTTCGCGACCGGCTTTGGTGATCGCCGACATCGATCGATTCCACGACATCAACTCTGCCGCCGGCCACCAGGGTGGCGACGCCGCGCTGCGCGCGGTTGCCTCGCGGATCGAAGACGCCGCTCCGGCGAACGCTCGCGTCTATCGGATTGCCGGCGACGAGTTTGCGATTCTCGCGCATTTCACGAGCGAGGATCAAGTCGATCAGCTCGCCGCGCAGTGCCGCGAGATCCTGGCCTTCACGATGCCCTACGGCCACGAGCCGGAGCTGCGCGTCACAGCAAGCGTCAAGGGCGCACTGCTGCGCGGCGACATCTCGGCCGACGCGCTGTTCGATGCGACAAAGCGTGCCGTCGCGCTCGACAAGCACCAGCAGGCCGACGAGGCCGAAACGGAAACTCGTCTGCTGCTCTAGCCGCCCGTCAAATCCGCGTCGCGCGCTAGTGGTCTTCGACGACGATCGGCTTGTATTCGCCGACCTGGGCGATGAACTCGGCCATCGGGATGCCCCTCTTGCCGAGCGGCGTCAGATACTTGCCGATCTGCGACGTCATCGTGTCGATGTACTCCCGCAGGATCGCCTCCTGCTCCTCGCTGCTGCGCTCCTCGCGGAACATGAACTCGAAAACGCGGTCGCCCATCCAGATGAGCAGCTCACCACCGAACGCCGGAGCGTCGTCAACGACCAGCCCCGACTTGACAGAACCGTCGTATACCCAAGCGCCGATGTACTTGTAGCGCCGATCGACGCGCGCCAGCACGCGCGAACTCTGCCGCGCCCCGAACCACAGCACGATCGAACGCCGGCTGGCCTGGAAATGCCGCAGGTGGGCGACCACCAGGGTCTCCAACAAGATCGCCGGAGTCACCGTGTCGAGCTGATCCAGACTCTCGGCAACGGCGTCATCGAGCTCGATCGTTTCGCGGTCGATCAGCGTCGTGATGATCGCCATGCGGTCCGCGAAGTAGCGATAGATCGTCGCGACGGGCACACCCGAACGCTTCGAAACAGAAGTCGTCGTCAGATCGTCGGTGTCGCCGGTTTTGGCGAGCAGGTCGGCGGCGCCGAGGAGAATCTGCTCGATCCGATCACGACTGCGTTGTTGGACCGGTTTGCGCGGACTCATCGCCCACGAATGTACTTGGTAGAGCCTCCGCTGAATCGCCATTCAACAGCTCCGGTGACGGCGGCGGCGGTCCGGCAACCGGCAGCAACACGGTGAACGTCGACCCTTCCCCCACCCTGCTGTGGATCTCGAGCCGACCGCCGTGCATCTCGATCAGTTCGCCGGCGATCGACAGACCGAGGCCGGTTCCGTAAGTGTCGCGTGCCGACTGGGCGCGGAAAAAACGCTGCCCGATGCGCGGTAGATCTTCTTCGGCGATGCCAATCCCCGTGTCGGCAACGCTGACCGCGACAAAGTCTTCTTCGCGCGTGGCGCGGATTACGACTCGTGCGCCGGGCGCGCTGAACTTGATCGCGTTCGAGACGATGTTCAGGAATACGCGCCGGATCCGCGCGCGATCAGCGTTGATCGTCAGATCCCCCTCACAGCGTTTGTCGAGTTCGATCCGCGACTCGACGGCCAGCGGACGCAGCTCAGAAGTGGCCTCTTTCAAAATCTCCGTGAGATCGCAGCGCTCGGTGACCAGTGCAACCCGCCCCTGCTGGTTCACGCTTGAGAGCGTCAGCAAATCGTCGATCAATTCGCCGAGTTGCAACGCGTTGCGCTGAACGACCTCGAGGTTCTTGCGCTGCGTCTCGCTGATGTCGCCGACCTCGCCGTCGAGGTGCATCTCCACGTAGCCGCGGATCGAGGTGATCGGCGTACGCAGTTCGTGAGAAGCCGCCGCGATGAACTGGTTCTTCAGATCGTCGAGATGTTCGTACTCGTCGATGTGGTGTTCCACGATGTCGGCCATCTGATTGAACGCCGCGGCCGCCAGCTCGGTCTCATGAACTCCCCGACGCTCGACTCGCGCACTGAAGTCGCCGTCCCCGATGCTTTTTGAAGCCCGCGCGATGTCTTCCAATGGTTCGACCACACGTTTGCGCAGCGGCAGAAGGAACACAATCGCTCCGGCGATCAGCGCGAACAGCGCCGCGATGATCACACCGCCAGTCGCAAACAGCAGTGTTCGCGACGATTTCTCAGCGCGCAGCTGCCGCTTTACGACTTCGTCCATCGTCACAGAGATCGCGAGGCCGACTTCTGCGATTTCGCGATCGTTGCGGGTCGACAGGAGTCGCGCCTGCGCCGCGGAGGGATCGCCCGCTCGCACATCGTCGATCACCGCCTGTAAAACCGACGCCTTCCAGTCAATTGTCGAGGCCGCCGCAGCTTCGACTCGCTTTTTGTCGCTGCCATCGAGCCACCGCGCGGAGGCCTGCACATCTTTCTGAAGTTGCGCGAAAGAAGCTTGAAAGTTTTTCAGATCCTCGGCGCGACTGAGACGCGCGTACTTGTCGATCGACTCGACGGTGCCGAGCAGATCAACAGTTGCGCTGCGCAGGTCGCCGATCGCGCGGGTGCCGCGCTCCTGCTCGGAGATCAAGTCGAGACGCAGCACGAACGCGAGCATCACTGCCAGCAGAATCAGCAGTGCGAGAGTGACCTGAACCGCCAAACCCTGACGGACCAGTCCACGAATCGACGGGCTCTTCACTGAGCGCGTGCCGCGGTCCATCGCTCAATCGTAAGAGTTAACGCGCGCGTAAGTTGCGCGCCTTAGCCACAAGCGGACGCTACTTGGCCGAAAGCGTGGCTTTTTCGACCAACGCAACGCCGGTCGGCGTGCCTGACTGGTCGCTCGGCGGCCCGGCGAGTCCGGCGATCGCTTGAATCGTGTCGGAGCCGCCGGAGACCTCGCCGGCAATCGCGTAGTCCGGCGGCAGCGAAGTTCCCTGGTCGCCGATCACGATGTAGAACTGCGAAGAAGATGTGCCTGCCGGTTCGTTCGCGGTCTTCGCCATCGCGACCGTTCCCAGCCGATAACTGCCGGTCGGCTTCTCACGGACCGAGTAGCCCGCGTCACCGGTGCCGTCAGCCTTAGGGTCACCGCCCTGCACGACGAAGCCGGCGATGATCCGGTGGAACCAGGTGCCGTCGTAGACCCCATGCTTCACGAGGTTCGCGAACGACGCCGCCGTTTTCGGATTGTTCTTCACATCGAGCGTGATCGTGAAGGCACCGCAGTTCGTCTTGAACAGAACGGTGTAGGTCTTGCTCGCGTCGAGCTTCTGCTTGGGCGCGGAGACATTGACGGATTTAGCCGTCGGCTGCTCGGCCTTCGCGCACGTGCTCGCCGACGACACCGGCGTGCTGGCCTCGCCGGCCGAATCGCTACCGCAGGCCGACAGCGCGAGTGCGACGCACAGGCACAGAGCCGCAACCATCGGAGCGCGCAGTTTCCTCAGTAATCCCGTCATGCGCGCGGCAGTGTACCGGCAGGAGAGCAGCGTCTCGCTGCCTTAACCCCGTCGCAGCGGCGGCACCTGTAATCTGGAATCAAATGTGTCGTGTATTCGGAGCAGTCGCTTCAGACCCGATTTCAGTTCGCTACGAGCTGGTCGACGCTGCGAATCCGATGATCCGCCTCTCGGAGAACCACGACTCTGGCTGGGGAATCGCCGCTTACCGCGACATCGGGCAGGCCGCCCCGCTCACTGAACGATTCGCCGTTGCCGCTCACAGCGACAATCGCTTCGACGCCGCCACCGAGATGCGCGGCCGCATCTTCAACGCTCACGTTCGTCGCGCGACGCTCGGCGGGCTCTCTCCGCAGAACACCCACCCCTTCGAGTTCGGCCCGTACACGTTCGCGCACAACGGCACGATCCTCGACTATCGCTCGATGCTTCGCCCCGGCATGGGTTCGCCACAGGGCGAGACCGATTCGGAGTGCTTTTTTCTACGCCTGATGCACGAGTTCGACCCTTCCGACCCCGTTCGCTCGATGCGCGGCGTGATCGCCGCGATCATCGCCGGGCACACGTTCTCCGGGCTGAACTTCGTGTTCAGCGACGGGAACAAGCTCTACGCGTACCGGCTGGGGATCTTCGATCTTTTCTGGGCGACCCGCCCGGGCGTAGCGCTAGTCGCCAGCGAGGAGTTGACCGGCGAGACCTGGCACTGCGCGCAGCAGGATGTGTTGCTCACACTCGATCCCGAGCAGCCGGAGGACGTGCACGCCGAACGCCTGCTCGGTGACATGATGCTGGGCGCGGCCCGGATCGAGAAGCTCGAGCCCGATGCCTCGATGCGCGGCAGCGAACGTGGTGCCTGGGCCGCCGAACACGCCGAGCGTGTCGGCAGCATGAACGGACGTGCGACAACTCCGGTCGGCGTCGCGGCTCTGCGTCGCGCACCGCTCGGCGAGACAGTCTCCGCTTAGTTCCTGGCGACGACCCACGCGCTGGCAATAATCGTGTGCCTATGCGCAATTGGCTTTTTCGGCGAGCGATGCGCTTGCTCTACCTGTTGTGGCTGAACGTCCCGCCGGCGCGGCCGCTTGCGGATAAGGCGATGACGCGCGTGTTCGACGCCGCGGCCCAGCAGTGGGACACGTACAACACCGACCCGGGGCGACTCGACCCGCTGTACGCGGCGATCGACCGGCTCGATGCCGCGCCGCAGCGCGCGCTCGACATGGGCTGTGGAAACGGCACCGTGCCGATCTGGCTCGCGGAGCGCTATCCCGGCGCCTGGACCTTCGGCATCGACGTTAGTCCCGCGACGATCGAAGAAGCAACCCGCCGTGCCGCGGCGGCCGGCTCGGCAAGCCGCTTCACCGTGGCGCACAACCAGAACTGCGGCTTCGACGACGAAGAGCTCGAGCTGGTCACACTGGTCAACCTGCCGCCGCCGTTCGCGGAGATCGCACGCGTGCTTGCAACCGGTGGACACGTCGTCGTCGTTTTCACGCAAGGTCCCGCAACCTGGTTCTACAGCGCTCCTGCGCGGCTCAAGCGCGGCTTCGAAAAGGCCGGACTGGCGACGCTTGAACACGGCGGGCGTGGTCGCGGGGAATTCTTCATCGCGGCCAAGCGATAATCACTGCCTAGATGAGCATCTCGGCACCCAAACTGGCGATTGCGCGAGCCGCCGGCGCAATCAGCCGGGGCTCGGGGCGTGGTGGCGGCACTTCGCTTCCCGGAAAAGTCCTGCTGCGACTTGAATCCGACGCGATCGAACAGCTCAGCGGCGAGCTCTCGCGCGGGTCCGTGGTGATCTCTGCGACCAACGGCAAGACGACAACGGCGTCACTGCTCGCGAGCATCTTGAGACGTTCCGGGATTGTCGCGGTACACAACCACGCGGGAGCGAACATGCCAGGCGGCATCGCAACAGCGCTACTGGACGCTGCCGGCCACGAAAGCTCAGACCGCCTTGGGCTGTTCGAGGTCGATGAAGCTTGGACGACGCAGATCGTTGAGGAGACGCGCCCGCGCGTCGTGCTGCTTGCGAACCTGTTCCGTGATCAGCTCGATCGCTACGGCGAACTCGAGACGCTCGCCGACGCGTGGCAACAGATGATCGACGCACTGCCCGCTGAAACAAAGGTCGTGCTCAACGCCGACGACCCTTTGCTCGCCGGACTCGGTGAAGGCCGCGACAACACCGTGTACTTCGGGATCGACGACGACACCTATGCCGAGCCCACCCCGCGCCACGCGGCGGACTCCAAGTTCTGCCGTCGCTGCGGCCATGCCCTCACATACACCGCGGTGCAGCTCGGACACCTCGGCACCTACCACTGCGAGAACTGCGGCTACAGCCGCCCCAAGCCCGACGTGACCGCTACGGCGATCGAGATGCGCGGCATGGAGGGTTCCCTCGTGACGATCGCGGCGCCAAACGGAAAGATCAACGCGGAGTTGCCGATCCCTGGGCTCTACAACGTCTACAACGCCGTGGCGGCCGCGGCTGCGGCGCATGCCTTGTCTTTGACCTCCGGAGCGATCTCCGGCGGGCTTGCGGCGGCGCGCGCGGTCTTCGGCCGCGTCGAGACGATCGAGATCGCAGGTCACTCGGTGGCGATTCTGTTGATCAAAAACCCGACCGGCGCCAACGAGGTGTTGCGCACGATCAGTGCTGAGCACAGCCCGTTCGATCTTTGGGCGGCACTGAACGACAAGATCGCTGACGGACGTGACATCTCGTGGATCTGGGACGCCGACTTCGAGCAGCTCGCCGGAAAGGTGCGCGTGGTCACGTGTTCCGGCACGCGCGCCGACGAGCTCGCGTTGCGCCTCGCCTACGCGGGCATCGACCGCTCGCGGATCAAAATCGACAGCAAAATCGAGCGCTCGTTCGATGCCGCCGTCGCCGGCGCCGTCAACGCTGCCACACCGATCTTTGCGCTGCCGACCTATACCTCGCTGCTCGAGCTGCGCCGCGCGATCGCGCGCCGTGGTGACGCGCCGACATATTGGGATGGCGGCTGAATGGCCGGCGAGACATTGCGTGTATGCGCGCTCTACCCGTCGCGCATGAACATCTACGCCGACCGCGGGAACATGATCCTGCTCGAGCGTCGCTGCGCCGCCCGCGGCATCGGTTTCGAGCTGACGGCCGCCGAAGCAGGCGACCAGATCGATCCCGCCGCGCACGACCTCTTCTACATCGGAGGCGGCCAGGATCGCGACCAGGTCCAGATCGCCGGCGACATGCTGAAGACCAAACGCGACGCGCTCGCCGCCGCGGCCGACGACGGACGCGTGATCCTCGCGGTGTGCGGCGGCTACCAGTTGCTCGGCGAGTACTACGAGCTCGAAGGCTCGCGTGTTGAGGGGCTCGGAATCGTCGATCTGCGAACGGTGCGCGAACCCGGCGAACGGTTGATCGGCAACGTGACGATCGACGCCAGCCTCGACGGCGAGACTCGCCGCCTCGCGGGCTTCGAGAACCACGGCGGCCGCACTTACCTCGGTGGCGATTCCACAGCGTTGGGCAAGGTTGTCGAAGGCTTCGGCAACAACGGAAAGGACGGCCGTGAAGGCGTGCGCCGCGACAATGTGTTCGGCACCTACCTGCACGGACCGCTGTTGCCTAAAAACGCGTGGTTCGCTGATTTTCTGACGCAGCTCGCGCTTTCGCGCGAAAACCCGGTTGAACTCGATCCGCTGCCCGACGACCTTGAAGAACTCGCACACCGCAGCGCGCTGCGCGCGGCAGAGCGTTCACATTCGCTGTTCGGCCGGCTGCTCGGGAGGCGTTGAGTCGTGAGCTGGACGCTCCCGGTCGCATCGGTCGAGTCGGACGTGTCGAGCTCGTTGCTGGCGTTGTTCATTCTGCTCGTCGCGGCGAAACTCGGCGAAGAGGTCTGTCGCAGGATCGATCAGCCGGTCGTCGCCGGTGAGATCATCGCCGGTCTAATCGTCGGTCCGTCTGTGCTCGGTCTTGTGCACATCGATGACGTCGTCGCCGTCTTCGCCGAGCTCGGCGTGATCTTCGTGTTGTTCTGGGTCGGTCTCGAGACCAAGCTCGGCGACCTGCGCACGGTCGGACGCTCGGCGACGTCGGTCGGCGTACTTGGCGTCGTAGTGCCGGTCGCAGCCGGTACGGGGATCGCGCTCGCCTTCGGTGCCGAAACGGCGACCGCGCTGTTCATCGGCGCGGCGCTGGCGGCGACGAGTGTGGGAATCACTTCGGCGATTCTTGTCGAGCTGGGAATCCACGATGGCGCCGCCGGGCGAACGATCCTCGGCGCCGCGGTGATCGACGACGTTCTCGCCCTGCTGGTGCTGGCAGTTGCGACGGGACTCGCGGAAAGCGGCGGCGTTCAAGCGCTGGACATCTTCCTGCTGCTCGTGGTTGCCTTCGGATTCCTGGCGTTCGTCGGGCTCGGCGGTTCACGGCTGTTGCAGGCGCGACCGCAGATTCTCGAGGCCCCACGCTTCGCCGACTCTCCTCTGATGCCGTCGGTGATGATCTGCATCGGCCTCGCCGTACTCGCCACCGAGATCGGTCTCGCCGCCGTGATCGGCGCGTTCCTGGCCGGCATGATCGTCGCCGAGACGCGTGATCAGAATTCGATCGAGACCGAGGTCGCGCCGCTCTACGCCTTCTTCGCACCGTTCTTCTTCGCTTCGATCGGCGTTCAGGTGAATCTCAGCGAGTTCAAGGACTTCGACACGGACCTGCTGCTCGTCGGCGTAACGCTGCTTGCGATCGTCACCAAGTATTTTGGGGCGTGGCTCGGCGCACGCTCGTTGAGTCCGGGTGACCGGTCGATCGTCGGAGCCGGAATGGTCCCGCGCGGTGAGGTCGGCGTGATCGTCGCGAGCATCGGCTACGCGAAAGGCGTAATCGAGGCCGACCTCTTCGCCGTCGTCGTCGGGATGTCGATTCTCACGACGCTGGTCGCGCCGTACATGATCCGCGCGTCGGCGCGGCGCTCAGGATCCTGACGAGCCGAAGCCGCCGTCACCGCGCGTGGTCGAGTCGAACCCGTCGACCTCAGTCCAGTTCGGCGCGGCGAAGTTGACGATCATCAGCTGGGCGATCCGGTCGCCCGGTTTGATTTCGTAGCTGTGTTCACGATCCGTGTTCAAGAGCAGCACCTGCACCTCACCGCGATAGCCCGAGTCGATCAGACCCGGGGTGTTCGTAAGCGTGATCCCGTGCTTGTGCGCCAAACCGGAGCGCGGCAGCACCAGTCCGGCATGGCCCTCAGGAATCGCGACGGCGATACCGGTCGCAACCTTGTCACGGCCGCCCGGCGGCAGTACCGCTCCCTCGACCGCGTAGAGGTCGCTGCCCGCGTCTCCGGCGTGGGCCTGAGTCGGGACGATCGCGTCGTCGCGAAGTTTGATGAATCGCAGTTCCAAGGAACGGCAGAGTCTAAGCAGCGGCTTCGGCAGAGAGCTGCGCAGGGCTGGGCTGATCCGCAGCGACAGGCGGGCTCACCGAGAAGCGTTCGAGCCGCGCGGCCAGCGAACTCGGCACCTTCGCGGTGACGCGAACACCGTCCGCACGGTCGTCGCGATGCAGGTCCGCCGCCTGTTGGTGCAGTGTGTCGAGCACTTCCCCGGACGAATACGGGACCAGTAGGTCGACCGCCACCAGACGCGCCGCCAGGCGCTCGGCGATCGTGTCGCTCAACGCCGGCAGGCCGTCGCCGGTGACGGCAGACACCAGCGAAGCTTCGGGGTAGCGATAGCGCAGCTCCTGCAGGTGCGTCGCATCGATGAGATCGATCTTGTTGAGCACGAGATGCGAGTCCTGTTCGACGACACCGATCTCTGCCAGCACGTCATCGACGGCGACGATCATCGCCGCCAGTTCGTCCTCTTCCATCGACGCGTCGACCACGTGCAGCACGAGCTCGGCCGACAGCGCCTCTTCGAGCGTGGAGGCAAAAGAATCGACCAGCTGATGGGGAAGTTTGCGGATGAAGCCGACCGTGTCGGTCATCAGCACCGTGCGGCCCTGCACCTCATGTGTGCGCGTGGTCGGGTCGAGCGTCTCGAACAGGCGGTCTTTGACCGTCACGTCGGAGCCGGTCAGTGCGTTCAGCAGGCTTGACTTGCCGGCGTTGGTGTAGCCGGCCAAAGCGACCGTTGCGAGGCTTTTGCGCTCGCGCTCCCGGCGCTGGGTCTCGCGCGCCGAACGGACCTGGGCGAGCCGCCGCTTGAGCGCAGTGATGCGGTCGCGAGCGAGGCGTCGGTCGGTCTCGATCTGCGACTCGCCGGGACCACGCGTGCCGATACCGGCACCGAGGCGTTCGAGGTGGGTCCACAGACCGCGCATTCGCGTGAGGTTGTATTCGAGCTGAGCCAGTTCGACCTGCAGCTTGCCTTCCGCGCTGCGCGCGTGACCGGCGAAGATGTCGAGGATGATTTCGGTGCGGTCGACGACGGAAACGCCGACAGCCTCTTCGAGATTGCGCTCCTGGCGCGGCGAGAGCTCGTCGTCGCAGGCGATCACGTTGGCGTCGAACTCCTTCGCGATGCGCTTGAGTTCTTCCAGCTTGCCCTTGCCGAAGTAGCTGTTTGGGTCCGGCGCTTCGCGGCGCTGGATCAACTCGCCCGCGACAGCGACACCCGCGGTGCGCAGAAGTTCGCGCAGTTCGGCCAGATCAGGCTCGATCGGTGCAGAGGCGATGCAGAGCGCACGCTGCTTGGCGCGAGGATTGCGGATCCCCTCTCCGTAAGCGCTTTGCTTCTGATTCTGCGTGTTTCTTTCGCCCCCGTTTTTCTGCACTGACAACAGCGTAACGCCGTCGCGCGAGGGCGCAACCGCTACTTGGCCAGCGTTGAGCGAAGGCGTTCTACGGCCTCGGCGAGGCGCTCGTCCGGCGTCGTCAGCGAAATCCGGAAGAAGCCCTCACCGCTGGCGCCGTAAGCGCCGCCCGGCGAAATCACGACGGCAGACTCTTCAAGCACATGCGCACAGTACTCCGCTGCCGAGGCGAAGCCGTCAGGCACCGGCGCCCAGATGTAGATGGTCGCCTTCGGACGCTTCACGTCGACGCCGATCGCGGCGAGCGCGTCGCAGACGAGATCGCGGCGGCGCTCGTAGATGCCGTTCATCGTCGCCACCTCGGCGTCTGTGTCGGAGCTG
>JBOGYW010000063.1:0-13096 GCA_050696815.1 Solirubrobacterales bacterium
CTCAAGACCGCAAGCGGCGCACCGGCCGAAGTGACGGACATCGCGCGGATTTCGCCGCTGGCGCATGCGCACGTCATCCCGAGCGGGACGTACCACTTCGAGCGGGCGGCCACGGCCGACGACGCGGCCCGGTTGTCGTCGTAACGAGCGCGTGCCCAGCATACGGAGCCTGCTTGCGGTGCGTCGTCGGCAGGGCTATTATGCCCCTACCCTGATAGTTAGTTTGGGTCGCAGAACATTGTTTATGTCAACTGGCATTTATAACCTGCGGTAATCCAATCGGAATGCGCCACGGCGCGCGCTCGACCGCCGCGCCGCTCGCCGCCAACCCTTTAGTGCGCGAGCTCGTCGCCGGCGCCGCGCCGCTCGCCGCGGACCTGGCCCGGCGGTTCGGCGAACGCCGGCTCGACACAGCGGGGCTAACCGTACAACGCGAAACGAAAGTGCTCGCGCCATGTGCCCGCTTCGTCCTGAACAAACAACGAGGCGAGCCTTGCGTGCGAGGTGAATGGGATCATTCTCGCGGCCGAATGTTCGACAGCGTCGAGCATACTGCCAGTGCCACGCGCAACAATCATGCGAGGCTCGTCGACAATACCAAGCTCGTTCGTGGAAAGACTCCTCTGCCATGCCTTCGCGAGTGCGCGACTCTTCTCGCTTACGAGCTCGGGCTTCGCGAGACATAGAGCGACAGCATCCGCCGACCGCTCGATCCGATCGAAGGTCAGCGCTACCTCACCGCAGATTCCCGGAGCTCTCGCGAATTGACTCACCAAGGTGACCAGGAGGCTGTCGTTAATCTTCGTGAAGGCCGCGAACGGATCCATCAACGGCACGTGCGCGGGAATCGCGGGCGTCACGTTCCCGAGGAGTGCACGCGCCTCCGGAACTGCGATCGCGAGCATGGTGTGAACCGCCATACGTCGTTGCAACATCTTACACGTCGGGTGGCCTGGGAACCCTGGTCCGGCCATCACGAGCTCCTCAACAACGCCGGTTTCAGCCCACGCTGCGAAGCGCGGGGCTGCTCGAGCGCTGCCAGTCGAGGAGCCACCGAACGCGGTGCGCGCTGCGTCGGTCAGGCGCCTCGCTTCTCGGTGCTGTCGCTGCGGCAGACAGCGGCTGACCTCGCCGCAGCTTGTGGCGCCGGGTCCGAACTCGCCGGCATTGGCGAACTCTGAGTCTTTGGTCGTTTCGTCGGCTGCAGCGCGTCGGCCGGATCACCGAGGCCAGCGGGTTGTTGATCTCGTGTCCGGCGAAGCGTGTCCCCGCCGCGCTCGCCTTTCGCAGGCTGCGGATCGCCGCGAAGGGTCTCCTCGGCTTGGCGCAGCCGCTCGGCGAGGCTCCCTCAGCATCGCGACCTCTCGACGGCGATGTCACGGCACGACGATGTCTCGCTGTGGCGATGGCGTCTCGCGCGCGCAACCTGACGCCGAACGTCGCCGGTGGCGCGCGCCGAGCTCGGGCGGTGCATGAACCGACACGGTCGCCGCCGCAGCCGAGGTCACCCCGACCAGGTCGTCGCCGGCGAACTCGGCTGCGACCGCCGACGACGTCGCCGATCGTGGGGAGCTAGACCGGCGCGGCGGAAGCTGGACCGGCGCGCCTTCGTTCCGCCGCGAAATTACAGCCGCTGACCTCACGCTGCTCTCTCGGGAGAAAAGCTTCCCCCTGGTACGATGGTCCTGACTGCGAGGTGCCCGATGGCTGGTGAACGCGTCCTCCTCGTCGAGGACAATGCAACAAGCTCGAAGCTCGCGGCTTTCCTCCTGCGGGCCAACGGCTACGACGTCACCGCCGCGCCGGACGCCGAGTCAGCGCTCGAAGCGATCCATCGGCAGCCTCCGGACGTTGTCCTCATGGACATTCAGCTACCCGGTATCGACGGGCTGGAACTCGTGCGACGGCTACGGGCCTACCCTTCCGCGCGGAACCTTCTCATCATCGCGGTAACTGCCTACGCGATGAAAGGCGATCAGGAGCGAGCGCTCTCGGCCGGTTGCGATGACTACATCACAAAGCCAATCGACACGCGTGCTTTGCCCGAGACGATCGCTCGCCACCTCAAGGCTCGCAAGCTGCTGTGATGGTCGGCTCGCGATGAGCTGGTAGACGCATCCGTGTCGCGCGGCCCGCGTATGCTGCATCGCTGCGGCCGAGCTCGTTGGTCGACGACCAGGTCGACGTCGGCGTTGCGCATGGTCGTCGGGAGATGACGCCGATGACGCCGATCTTCGTCGAGGAGGTTGGTGCGCTCCAACTGTCTCAACCGAACCAGTCGGCCAGCTGCGCTCATGGGCGTTGCGTGCCCACATGATTCGGACCGTGAGGTCGTCCGAACAACGGTCGCGGCGGCCCAACATTTCGAGCTGGGCCCCAGGACTGCCGAGAGGTGCGATATGTTGGGATGGGAAGTCCCCGCCGGCGTGACGGGTGCGATGCGATGCCGGGAACGCCAGCGGCCGAGCAAGCCGCCGCCAGCAACGCGGTCAGACAAGTGGCGCTAGAGCAGCGCGTTGCAGAGGAACACGAACATGTTTCGCAGCTGGACCTTCGGGCGCAAGATTGGTGGTGGATTCGCGGTCACCGTCGTCGCTCTTGTCGTGATCGCGGTGACCGGATTTCGCAGCGCAAGCTCGTTGATTGCGAACGACGAGCTGGTCGAACACACCCATCAGGTGCAACGCCAGCTGGCTACGTTGCTCACCGAGCTGATCAATGCGGAGACCGGCCTGCGGGGGTTCGTCATCACGGCCAAGGACGAGTTCCTCGAGCCGTACAACACCGCGATTGCTTCGGTCGACAAAACGTACGCCGAGCTCCGTCAGCTCACAATCGACAACCCGAATCAAACACGCCGACTCGATGACCTGCGTCCTCTCCTCGACAGCAGGCGCGCGTTCCTAGAACGAGCGATCGATCTGCGGCGCAGCACGTCGCCAGCGCTCGATGCCACGGCAGCGGTCATCGCCCGAGGTGAAGGTAAGCAGCTCATGGACAAGGCGCGCTCACTCCTCGGTGACATGGACCAAGAGGAGGCCAGCCTCCTCCAGCACCGCGCACGCGAGGCGAGGTCCAGCACCGAGGCGACCAAGCTCGTCATCGAGTGGGGCAGCATCGCGGCAATCATCCTTGCGTGTGCGGTCGGCTGGGTGATCACCCGCTCGCTATCGAACCAGGTCGGCTCGGCCGTGCGACACATCCAGAGCTCGTCGGTAGAGCTTCAAGCTGCGGCGAACCAGCAAGCAGTCGGCGCGCGCGAGCAGTCCACGTCGATGGCCGAGATCACCACCACCATCAATCAGCTGCTCGCGACTTCGCGCCAGATTGCCGACAGCGCCAGGCGAGTCTCGCAGATTGCCGGCGAGACCGCGACGTCCGCGCGCACCGGCGAGGTCACGGTAGCCAAGGGGCACGACGCGACCAACACCGTCCGCAAGCAAGTCGATCTGGTCGTCGGTCACATGCTCGAGCTCGGCAAGAAGTCGCAGCAGGTAAACGCTGTGCTCGACATCGTGGCGGAGCTCGCAGAGCAGACCAACATCCTGGCGATCAATGCGACGATCGAAGCAGCCGGAGCGGGGGATGCCGGGGCGCGCTTCGGCGTTGTTGCCGACGAGATCCGCAAGCTCGCTGATCGCGTCAGCGCATCCACCAAGGAGATTCGCGGCATGATCGAAGATGTCCGCAGCGCCGTCAACACGACCGTCATGGCGACCGAGGCGGGCAGCAAGGCGGTCGATGTCGGTACCGCGCAGGTCGCCGAGATGGCTACTGCGTTCCGACAGATCTCGAGCCTCGTCGGTACGACGACCGATGCAGCCAGGGAGATCGAGCTCTCGACCACACAGCAGGCGACGGCCGTTGAGCAAGTCAACCAGGCGATCACGAGCGCCGCCGGGGCGACCCGCGAAACCGAAGCCAGTACAACGCAGACGCTCCAAACAGCCGCGGGCCTCACAGAGCTTTCGACGAACCTCCTAAGGATCGTCCAGACGAACGCCACCGTGCCATTGGCGACCGGGGGTCATTGACGGTGATGGCGGTGGTAGGCGACCCGGTCGACGGCAAGGATCGCGGTCGCGACGAACAAGCCAAGCGTGCGGACAACCGTCACGGCGCGATGATGCCAGCTTCGACGAGCCGCAGGCGAGGCTCGCGTCAGGTGCGCCGGTTCGAGGTCGGTGTGAACGTGTCGTTGACGAAGCCTTTGATGCGCGCGCCACCCGTCACCTGCAGCCAAGGAGAGCTCGAGCCCCGCAGCCATTCGAGGCGGAAGTCGAGGAATGGACAGCAACGGTGCTCGAGGGTGACCAATTCGGCCAGCCTGCCGAACAACGCCATGTCAGGCGCGTAGCGGTACGCGTAGCCATCGTCTCGCTCCTTCACCTCCTGGACGCTGGCAAGGTGCTCCTTCAGGAGCACGCTCTCGCGCGCACGCTGCTCCGGGCTGAGCGCCGAAAGGACGCAGGCGATCGGGATGTCGACTTGGCTGCTCACAGAGTCCTCCTTGGCCGCGCAAGCGGCGAGTACGGTCACCAGGAACGTGGCGGCGCCTGACGCTCGAACGGACATGCCACGAGCGTGGACCCTGGACTCGACTCCAGAGTCAAGCCATGGTCGTGAGCATGATGCTCAAGATCGGGCAAGTTGCGTCGCTCGCTGGCGTCGGAGTCGACACGGTCCGCTACTACGAGCGGGTCGGACTTCTGGCGCCCGTCTCGCGACGCAGCTCCGGCTACCGCGTCTTCAACGAGTCCTCCGTCGAGCGGATTCGGCTGGTCAAGCGGCTCCAAGAGCTCGGCGTGACGCTCGACGAGATCAGCGCGATGTTGCGAGCCGTAGGTGACCGGGACGGCGACTGCGCCGGCGAATCCGAAAAGATTCGCGCTGCGCTTGCGCGAACCGAGACACAAATCGCGGGGCTTGAGGTGGTGCGAGCGAGGCAGCGTGGCGCCCTTCGCCGTTGCGCGAGCGGCGACTGCCGCATCGTCGAAGATATCGCTCGATCCCATCGGGCCAGTTGCGGCGCCAGATAGGTCGACGCAGCGCCGCTCGGCCGCTCCGGCGCTCGCAGGCGACCAGGTGCACGAGCAGGCCGCGCCGCTCGGCCGCTGCAGCGCTCGCCGGCGACCAGGTGCACGAGCAGGCCGCACCGCTCGGCCACGGCGGTCGGCGGCGAGGTCATCGGCTGTCAGCGCTGCGACGAGCAAGCGGAAGCGACTCCCCTGCCCTCGCCTTTCGCGCGGTTCCGCGAGGGTCGGACCGCCCACCGTAGACTCCCGCGCGCTTGCTCCTGGGACCCCTGATCGGGGTCCCAGGAGCAACGGCGCGGGAGTGCCGGGCGCCGCTGGCCGCAGCCTGCGACCATCAGGCCGCGGACCGCACGACCGCGCGCGGCTCGACGACGCTCGCCTCGGTGCGTACGTCATCACGGCCCGACGGCCGAGGCAGAAGACGCGTCGAGTTCATGATGAACGCCAGCTCGGAGGACACGTGGATGAATGCCGCCAATAATGGGTTGAGCAGCCCGAACGCTGCCAGCGCCACGCCGGCGCCATCCACGAGCAAGGTCCCGGTGAAGTTCTGCAGGATGATGCGGCGGCATCGGCGTGCGATCTGCAACGTCTCGACCAAGCGCAGCAGATCGTTGCCGAGCAGCAGGACATCCGCGCTCTCGCGCGCGACGTCGGTCCCCGAGCCCATCGCGACACCGACATCGGCTTGGGCCAGCGCCGGCGCGTCGTTCACCCCGTCGCCGACCATGGCGACCTTGCGCCCGGAGGCCATCAGCGCGGTCACGCGATCGACCTTGTCTTGGGGCATCAGCTCGGCGCCGACGTCGTCCACCGCGAGCTGAGCTCCGACGGCGTCCGCGATGGCGCGGCTGTCGCCGGTGAGCAGCACCGTCCGGATCCCCATCGCGCGCAGCGCGGCGACCGCCTGCGTCGCCTCGTCTCGCAGGACGTCGGCGATGTAGATCGCCCCCAGCAGCACGCCGCGCCGAGCCACAAGCACCTCGGTGAGCTGCGGCGGCGCCGCTGCGCACGCGTCGAGCGCAATATCGTGACGGGCAAGCAGCGCGCGGCTACCGACGATGATCGTCTCGCCGGCAGCGCTGCACACGATGCCCAGGCCGGGCGTGTACGAGAATTGCTCGGGATCGGCCGGTGGCGCCGGCAAGCGCCCGAGGATCGCCCGCGCGAGCGGATGCTCCGAGCGCTTCTCGGCAACCCCTGCGGCGGCTAGCACGTCATGCTCCGACACGCCGGGCACGGGCTGGACGGCAACAACGTTCGGAACGCCGAGCGTGAGCGTGCCGGTCTTGTCGAGCACCACCGTGTCGACCTGGCCAAGCGCTTCGAGGTACAGGCCACCCTTGACGATTGCACCGCCGCGCGCGGCCCGGCCGATCGCTCCTAGGATCGCCAGCGGAGTCCCCGCGGCGATGCCGCAGGCACCGGCCACGATCACGACTGAGATCGTCGAGCGAGGATCGCGCGTGACTAGGAACGTGAACGCCGCACACACGAGCGCGAAGTAGACGAGATAGCCCGCCAGCCGGTCGGCGACCTTCTGCACTGGTGCTCGGGTGTGCTCGGCGCGCTCGACCGCCTCGATGATCCGACCGAACGCGGTATCGCGGCCGACGCTCGCTGCGCGAACCTCCAGCACGCCGGAGTGGTTGATCGTCCCCGCGAACACGCGCGCGCCTGGCAGCTTCTCAACCGGCAGCGACTCGCCGGTGATTGTCGCCTGGTCGACGAAGCTATGCCCCGCGATCACCTCACCATCTACCGGAAGCCGCGACCCCGGCTTGACCAGGATGACGTCGCCAGCGCGCAGCTCGGCGAGCTCCATCTCGCGATCGCCGGTGTCGCTGCGTACGGTCGCGGTTCGCGGCAAGAGCTCGGTCAGCTGCTTGATCGCTCGCCGACCGCGGCCGACCGTCTGGTGTTCCAAGACCTCCGCAACAAGCACGAACAACACGATCACCGACGCGGTGAAGCTCTCCCCAATCGCGAGCGCCGCTCCGATCGCGATCGTCATCGAGAGCTCCATGGTCATTCGGCGCTCGGCTACGGCTGCGACAGCTTCCTTCCAGATCGGCAGGCCGCCGGCGAGCGTGGCGACCAGCGAGATCACCTCCAAGCTCGCGAACGGGCGCCACGGCATCAGCCAGCTGGCCAGCACGGCCAGTCCGACCATGCCGATCCGGATCAGATCGCCTCGCTCTACGCCGCGCGCGTGCTCGTCGTCGGTGTGCGATGGCTCGTCGGTACTGTTGCTATTATTCGTCATTGGTGACTCCGTCATCGCAGGTACGTGCGCAGGACCTCGATTAGCTCGGCCGTCGCCTGTGCCCGCTTCGATTCGGGTCGCTGGTCCGGGTCGACCACGTGGAACCGGATGTGCCCCTCCAGGATTTCGACCATCAGGCCGTTGAGTGCGCCGCGGCAGGCCGCGAGGGTGTTCAGTACGCGCGAGCAGTCCTCGTCCTCGGCGATGGCGGACTCGACCGCGTTGAGTTGTCCCCGGATTTTCTTCACACGGGCGAGCAGCTTGTCCCGGTCTCGATTGATGTGTGCCACGTCCTGCTTATACCGTATGGGGGTATAGTTCGCTATCCATACGGGGTAGGGGTATGGCCCTCGCGTTTCCTCGATGCCGCGCCGCTCGGCCAGGTGCACGAGCTCGACGCCCGCGCCGCTCGGCCGCTGCGGCGCTCGCCGGCGACCAGATGCACGAGCTCGATGCCCGCGCCGCTCGGCCGCTGCAGTGCTCGACGCCGCGCCGCTCGGCGAGGTCATCGCCTGTCAGCGCTGCGACGGGCCGGCGGACGCAACTCCCCTACCCTCGCCTTTCGCGCGGTTCGGCGAAGGTCGGACCGCCTACCGTAAACTCCCGCGCCGTTGCTCCTGGGCCCCCGACCAGCGCCGCGCGATCGCCGCTCGGTCGTGCGCGAGCTCGGCGACCAGCTCCGCGCTCCGCGCGATCGCCGCCGCGGCCGAGCTCGCTGGGTGTGCTCCTGGTCGTCCTCGAGCTCGGCGACCAGCTCCGCGCTCCGCGCGATCGCCGCCGCGGCCGAGCTCGCCGACGTCGACCAGGCGGGCACCATGACACCCTGTTGTCGAGCGCCGCGCGATCGCCGCCGCGGCCGAGCTCGCCGGCGGCGTGCTCCTGGTCGAGCTCGAGCTCGGCGACCAGCTCCGCGCGATCGCCGCCACAGTCGAGCTCGCACGGCAGTCAGGCGAGGACCTCGAGCCTCGGCGCGATCGCCGCGCCGCGCCCAGCGCAGCCTACTCGAGCTCGGCGACCAGCTCGCTGCGATCGCCGCCGCGCTGCGGTCGTGCTCGCCGCGAGGATACATCAGCGTCCATCAACTCCAGAAGACTCAGCGAGTAGCTCGATCACCTCGTCTGCCGGATAGGGGGGGTCCTTGGGCCAAGTGCGGGCAATCTCCTCGACCTGGGTGCGATATTTTGGAAGATCACGATCGAGCAGGTGCAGAGCAGAGCTGGCCTGCAGGCTCGGATCGGATACGTGAAGCACACGAAGAAGCGCATCGGTCGCAAACTCGGAACGTGCCCTCCCTAGTGCTGCTAGTGCCGCCCTGCGCTCCTCCGATGCGGTGGACTCATCGAAAACGACCTTCTCGAGTTCGGAGATCAGTTGCTCGTTCGGAGAAATCGAGTTCTCGAGTACCGAACGCGCTGCCAGCGCTGCCGCGAAACGCAAGTTCGAGGGAGCTGCCCGACGGAAAACTTGCACGATCAACTCGGCGTCTTCAGGTTCCGCAAGATTCGCGAGCGCGCCGAGAGCACTGGCGTGGTTAGCGCCTGCTTCAATGCCGCCAGCGGAATCAGATGGCGGCTGCCGGAGGACTTCTCTCGCCCGAGCCGCGACCTCGGAACAGTATTCGCCGAATGGAGTAGCTGAGCCATGCCGAGAAGATGCATCAGCGTAGTGATACTGGTCAAACGCGATACCCACGGCTGCCATGTCATTGCTGCGAAGCAGAAGCGCGAACGATGTGCGATCGTGCGCCGTCGCTACGAGCACGCGAGCGCGCTCGAGTTCCGGGGTTGAGAGGCGAGAGCTACGCCAGTAATAGGAATCGAAGGTCATAGTTGCTCAACAGCACCATACGGGATCTCGCCCTTGATTAGAACCTCTTGCGTGCGAACAGCATCCTCAAGAGCCTGCCGCGTGATGTCCCTCTTGGGATAGCTAAGCTTCCATTGGTCTTGGCCCTTTTTGGTCGTCAGGTCAAAGATTATCTTGGAGGAGACCTTGAACAGGTCGATCCTTACCCGGCCATGTTCGCCGCCGAGCGGCTCCCCTTGAGGATTTGAGATCCCGCCGTCGTCGATCTTCGTCGCAGAGATGTAGGGAGAGGGCTTCGTGCCCGTGACGTGCTCCCAGACCTCGACGCGAGACCGCGGGCCGGTTGGCTCCATCGCGTTCTTCTTTCGTAGCGCCTTCCTGTCTTGCTCGGAGATGTTGCGCGTCAGGATTCGTGGAACATACTGCCCCGCCGAATCATTCACATACTCCTTGCCATCGCTGTCTCGGAATAGCGTCTGATTCCCCGCTCTCTCGATCTCTTTATAGTGATTCGCTCTACGAAACTCACCGACCGCCGTGCGCGGGATCTGATGACCAGGACGCTCCAGAAACAGCACCCAGGAGTCGCGTAGCTGCTGCCAGTCCAACTTGTAGCCCGGCGCCATATGAGACGCTGCGGCCGACGAGCACAGCCCCTTAACTTGGCCAATGGTCGCGTTTGGAGGCAGTGATCCGAGCCGCGCTCCAACGGCCTCGCGAAGGCCCGCCGCGTCGTCCTCGATCGAGAACAGGTCGAAGCGCGCTTCAGGGTTGACCTTGGCGAAAACATCCCATGCGTTCGCAGAGCCCTTCTTCTTGGCATCGAGCTTGTCGAGCTTGTGCTTGCGGCGAATGAGCGCCAGGCGCGCGCGGAGCAGCAGGCTCAGCCGCTGGCGCTTCGACATCAACCCCTTGACCTCGGCAACCGCGGCATCGAGTCGGGCCTGCTTCTGCGCGGCGGTCTCCTCCTTCTTGTCCTTGCTGTTCTTCTTGTCGGGATCTCCATCGTGGTCGTGCTTGTTCGGAGCCTTGGCGTCGTCCGCGCGATGCGCCTTCGCGTCGTGCTTGGCCTTCCGCTTGGCCTTGAACTTCTCCGCCAGCCCCTTGAGCTTCGCACCTACCTTGCGCGCGGCGCTCGCGAGCTTTCTCAGTAGCCAGTTGGCGACGAAGTCAAGGACGACGACGGCCGCCGCGGCGAGCAGTCCAGCGAACAACGGTCCGGCCGAGCCGCTCTTGACCGCGAGCAGGAACCCGACGAACGCGGAGAACGCCGCGATGATGCGGCTGATCGTGCCCCACGCGGCTTGCAGACCTTCGATGATGGCCAGGACCGCGCCCGCCGCCGGAACGATCATCGAGACCAACTTCTCGACGAGGATCGCGATCAGCGCCGCCGGGATGGCGACGATGAGCGCGTCCATCGCCATCTCGATGATGTGCTCCTTCGTGAGTCCGCCCTCGAGCAAGAGCTCAAGGATGAGGCCGCCGACCCCGAGCAGCTCGAACACCTTGCTCTTGAACCACTCGACCACGGTCGTCTTGAACGCCGACCAGAGGTGATTCTTGATGCCGTCGACGACGGCCGCGCCGAGCTTGCCGAGCCAGGCACCCGGCCCGGTCGCCACGTCCTTGATGAGCCTGGCCCACGTGCCGAGCGCCTCGACGATGGCCTGCGCTGCTTTGATCGCGCCCTGGACCACCGCGCTCGCCGCGTCGATGATCGCGTGGATGCCCTTCTCGAGCAGCTGTAGCGCCTGGTCGAGCGCTGCACCGAGCCGGTCGAGCGCCTTCTGCACCGCCTGCTTGAGCCCGTCGGCGAGCCGGTTGACCGCGGCCGTCGCCTTGTCCACGGCCTTGCGGATCAGGCCCTGAAACCGCGCCTTGAGCTCGGGGAACGCCGCGAGCAAGACATCGCTGATCGCGATGAGCGCCTGGCCGATCGCTTTGATTGCCGCGTTGATAGCCTTGCGCGCGAGCTCGATCGCCGCCATCGCCAGTTTCTTCGCGCCTTCGATCACCGCCTTGACCGCGCGCCGGCACGCATCGATCGCCGACGAAACGGCTTTCTTGACCCCATCAAATGCGGCTTTGGCCTTCGACGACACCCAGCCCCAGAACCCCGATGACTTGTGCTTGGCCTTCTCCTTCGCGTCGGCAGCTTCCTTCTCCCCCTTCTGCTTCTCCTCGTCGGCCTTGCGCTTGCCCTCCTCGATGTGCCGCTTGGCCTCCGCGTTGGCCTTGGCTTCCTCGGCCTCCACCTGGGCCATGCCCTCGGCAACCTTGCGGTCGGCTTGCTTGCGCGCATCGGCGCCGTGCTTGTCGATCTCGGCCTGCCACTGCGATCGCGCCGCGCCGGCTTCGGCCTGGGCGGACTCGCGTGCCGCGGCCTGGTCGGCGTCCGCCTTGCTCTTAAGGTCGCGGACCTCGGCGTCCGACTCCGTCCGCACGCGCGCCTCTTGCTCGGCGTGCTCGGCGCGCTCGGCGCCGACCTCGGCGCTGGCCTTCGCGAGCGCCGCATCGATCTCGGCGCCGTGCTGCTCCTGGGCGACGATGCCGACCTCCTCCGACGGGGCGCTCGCCAGAGACGGCATCGCCGCCGCGGCCGTCGCGCCCGGCGTACCTGCCCCGACGGTCATCGCGGTCAGCTCCTCGGGCTGCGCCGTGGCGTCGATCTGGTCCTCTCCCATCGGCGCGCGGCTGTTGGCGCGGCCCTGGGCCTCTGCCGCCGCGGTCTTCGCCTCGAACGCCGCGCGATCGCGGTCGGCGCTGGCTTTCGCGTCTCCCTTCATGGCGAGCTGGGGAGGCGGCCCGAGCTCGGTCGAGACTCCGCCGGCCGTGGTTGGGATCTGGTCGACCGAGCTCGCCATCTGGCGGCTCTCATCGTCCGACATCTTGGCGCCCTGGGTACCCTGCGCGCTCGTGTCGTCGTTATGGCCGAACCACGAGCTCCACGAGCCAAACCACGACGCGATCGCGCTCGCGACGTGTGTGATCACCTCGCCGGCGGTCTTCTGCTGCTCGGTCGCTGCGCCTTGCGCGGCGCGCTTGTCGGCTTCGCCGCCAGGGACCTCCGCCTTGACCGGACGCTCGGCGGCATCCTTGGCGGCCGGCGCCACGACCGCGGCCGGTGCCGCTTCCGTGGCGGCTGCAGCTGGGGGAGCGGTGTCCTTGCTGGCCTGCCCCTTCAGTGGGCCGTTCTTCGGTGCGGCGCCCTTCCCTGCCGTGCTCGGTCCCGCCGCTTGAGCAGCATCCTTGCCGTTCGTGCCGTGTGTCGCGCCCGTGCTCATCATCCTGGGCGGGTTCGCCTGGTGGGCGATGCGCATCTGGGCGACGTCGGCGGTTGCTGCGACGTGCACCGCACCGAGCACCGCTCCGAGCTCGTCGGGTCGCACGCCGCGGAGCTCGCCGAGCCCGCGCTCGGGCTTCGCCTGGGCGATGTTCGGCGGCTCCTTGTGCGGCTTGGCGGCTGGTCCACCAACGACATGTGGAGTCGATGCCGGCGCATCCTCGGCGGGAACCACCGCCGACACCTCGACACCGGACACATCTCCATCGGCTTCGGCAGCGCGGTGCTCCGCCCCCTCGCTCGTCGATGGGTGCGTTTCGTTCGCAGTGTCATCGGGTGCGCGCGCGTCCGTCGTGTGCGCAGCCTGGTCAGCGCCCGTTGGTTCCCCTGTGGCCGCATGGCCTCGCTCGTCGCCGTCGTGCTCGTGGTCCTCGCTGAACGCGTAGGCCGCTGCCGCCTCCGCGCGAAGCGCGACGCGCGCGGTCTGGCCTCGCACTGCGCGGGTTGCGGCCCTCGACGCTTCGCGCTCAAGCTCCTGCCGGGTCCCTGTGCGCTCGCCGCGGCCGTCTTGCTGCGCGACGTGCGCGAGCTCATGCGCGAGCACGAGCTCGCCGCGGGCGGCTGTCAGGTCGACAGCGCCCCGCTCGAGATGGATGTGGCGCCCGCGCGTGATCGCCCTCTGCCCGGCCAGAACCTCGGCGC
>JBOGYW010000064.1:0-13069 GCA_050696815.1 Solirubrobacterales bacterium
CCGTAGCCGCGAGCCAACTCTTCGACTTCACGGAAGGTGTGGCCGGCGGCGGCGCCGGCGGCGTTCATGCCGGCCGAACTGGCGGCGCTGGCGGCGAGCGCGGCGACGTTCTTCGCGCAGCCGGCGAGCTCGGTGCCGACGAGGTCGGCGGAACGCTCGACCTCCAGGCCGGACTGCTCGAGCGTGTCGCCGAGCTGGCGACGCAGCGCGTCATCGGGGGTTGCGAGAACCACCGAAGCGCCGTGCAGCACGGCTTCGGCGGCGTGCGCGGGACCGCCGAGACAGGCGATCGCGCGAGCGCGCACGCGCGCGCCGACGTATTCGCTGGGCAGCGTGCCCAGCGGCGGCACCAGGCCCTTGCTCAGCACCAGCACGGCGCTGCGCGAACCGATGCGGTCGGCGGCCTGGGCGACGGCGTTGGGCAACTCCTTCGAAGGGATCGCAAAGACGATCAGGTCCTGGCCGCTCAGCTCGATCGCCGCCGCCTGTTTCACGTTCAGCTCCGGCGGCAGGTCGACTTCGGGCAGATAGCGCTCGTTGCGACGCTCGTTCTGGATCTGGTCGGCGAGCTCGCTGTTGCGGGTGCCGAGTTCCACGTCCATCCCGGCCTTCGCCAGCAGCACGGCAACGGCGGTGCCCCACGCGCCGGAGCCGATCACGGCGGCCTTGCGCATCGGCGGCAGGCCGCCGAGCCACTCCCACTGCAGTTCGACACGCGGCCAGATGCGGTTGGTCACCTCGACGGCGAGCTCTTGCGACGGGTTCTCGGTGTGCGGGAAGACGAGCGGGTCGCCGGCGCGGATGCTGACCTTGTACGGACGGATCCGCCAGCCCTTGCGAACGTCTTCGGTGCCGATCAAAGCGATCGGCACGATCGGCACGCCGGTCTCGAGCGCCATGCGGCCGACGCCGCGCTTCGGCCGGCCGAGCGCGCCGGGGCGCACACGTGTGCCCTCGGGGAAGATCACCAGGCTGTCGCCGCGGTCGAGCAGCGCTCGAGCCGTGATCAGCATCTGGTCGTCGGACTGGCCGCGGTCAACGGGAATCGCGCCGAGCGAGTTGAGAAACCAACCTTGGAGCGGTTTGCGAAACAGCTCTTTCTTGGCCACGTAGAAGAGCGGGCGCTTCGTCATCGAGCCGATGATGAACGGGTCGAGGAAGCTGCGGTGGTTGCTCGCAAAGATGATCGGACCGTCCGTCGGCACGTGCTCGCGGCCGACCCGCTCGAGGCGGAAGTAAACGAGGAAGAACGGCAGCAGGAAGAAGCGCACGACGCGGTAGAGCACCATGTTCACGCCCTTGTCGCGGGTGCGCTGGTGATACTTCGCGAAGTAGTCGGGCACCTGATCTGCGCCCTGTTCGGGCTGCGGAGGTGCGGCGGCTTCTACCGGGGGCGGTTTGAGGTCGGTCGGGGGCATTGAGGGTCAGCGCGGCGTGTCGAGCGCGCTCGGAGGTTAAGACACCGGCCCGAGTGCACGGTTACAGCGCAAGCCGGGAAGGGGACTCGAACCCCTGACCTACTGCTTACAAGGCAGTTGCTCTACCAGCTGAGCTATCCCGGCGAGGCCTCCGAGATTAGTTGGCCTACCACATGTCGGCAAGCCGTCCAGCTCGCTCGCCAATCAATTCGATGATGCCGCCAAGCAGAGGATCGTCCCACCCGTCGGCGTGGAACCGCTCACGCACGCTGGTCGCCGCATGTTCGATCCGCGTTGCGTGCGAAAGCACCCGCCGCCGCGCCTGCGACGGGTTCAGTCCGGCAGACGCAATGAATCATTCGAAGTGGCGTGACCTGACGTGGTCCCAACGCCGTTCGCCGCCGATCGCCATCGCCATCTTTCGCGTCATCGGACGATCGGTCGAGCGGTAACAAACGTGCTGAGCGCGTCATAGAACGGAGAGAGACAAACATCGCTTGCCGTGCGCCCTCAGCGTTGAATCACACTGAAATATGCATTCACGCATAGAAAATGTCGGCACCACACGCCCTGACATACTGCGCCAATGCCACAGGAACCAGTTGTGATCGTCGACGGGCTGAGCAAGGTCTACGGATCGCTGCGCGCGGTCGACGACGTCTCGTTGACCGTCGAGCGCGGCGAGATCTTCGGCCTGCTCGGACCGAACGGTGCAGGCAAGTCGACGACGATCGGCTGCCTGCTCGGGCAGCTGCGGCCGAGCGCCGGATCGTGCGCGGTCTTCGGCGCCGACGCGTGGCGCGAGCGCGCGGCTGCGCACGTGCGGATCGGCGTGCTGCCGAGCGACTTCGTCTACGAGGACGACCTCACCGGCCGAGCGATCGTTGAGCTGTTCGCGCGGCTGCGCGGCGTCGAGCTCGCCGGCCGCCACGACGCACTCGCCGAACGCCTGCAGGCCGACCTCGACCGCCCATTGCGCGATCTCTCACGCGGCAATCGTCAGAAGATCGGCCTCGTGCAGGCGCTCGCTCACGAACCGGAGTTGGTGATCATGGACGAGCCGACGAGCGGCCTCGATCCACTGATGCAGGAGGAGTTCCTGGCGATCGTCGGTGAGATCCGAGCCTCCGGGCGAAGTGTGTTGATGTCGTCGCACAACCTCGCGGAGATCGAGCGTTCCTGCGACCGCGTCGGCATGATCCGCGCCGGCAGGCTGTTCGAGATCGAGCTCGTCGAGAAATTGCTCGAGCGCGCGCCGCGCCACGTGCACGTGAAGTTCAGCGCGGGCGGCACTGCTCCAGGGCTGGAGAGGATCGACGGCGTAGCTTCCGTCAGCGCCGGCGACGACGGGGTCGACCTACAGGTGAGCGGCTCGATCGACCCACTGCTGAAGGCGCTCGCGGCGCACCGCGTCGACGACCTGATCGTCGAGCGGCCGAATCTCGAACAGGTCTTCGTCGACCTCTACGAGGATGCGTAGTGGCGCGCGTCGCGACACTCACCGTCCATGCGCTGCGCGTGCGCCGTCACACGCTGATCGGCTGGTCGGTCTCGCTCGCGCTGACGATGATCGCGTTCGTCGCGATGTTCCCCTCGATCGAGAACATCAAGTTGGATGCGCTTTCGCAGCAGTATCCGGAACAGGTGCTGAAGGCCTTCGGTATCGAATCGCTCGACGGGCTCTCGACCGCGATCGGCTTTCTCAAGCTCGAACTTTTCGGCTTGATCCTGCCGCTGACGATCGCGTTCTTGCCGCTTGGAGTCTTCGTTCGCGCGATCGCCGGCGCCGAAGAGCGGCGCTATCTCACCCCGCTGCTTGCACTGCCGTTGCGCCGCGGCCAGCTGTTTTGGTCCGCCGCCGTGGCGGCGCTGGCGAGTCTTGCGATCGCGATCGCGTCGATCGCGCTGTCTTCATGGCTGACCGCGCTGATCGGCGGCATCGAGCTGAGCTTCGGCGACATCCTCGAGACCTCGGTCTGCACCGCGCCGATTGCGCTGACGACGACAGCGTTCGCCGCGATCGCCTGCGGCGCCAGCGGTCGACGCGGCTTGGCGACCGCTGTCGCCGGCGGGCTGCTGGTGCTGATGTATCTCGTCAGCCTGCTCGCCGCGCTGGTGCCGTCGATCGCGAACGTCGGCAAGCTTTCGCCGTTTCACTACTACACGAACTGGATCAACGACTCGATCGTCTGGTGGCAGGTGGCGGCGATCTCGGGGATCGCCTTCGTCCTGATTGCAGTCGGCGCCGTGCTTTACGAGCGTCGGGACGTCAGGAACTGATCATCGCAAATGCCACGCCGCCGGCCTCCCAGGCAGTGACGGCGTGGCGCTCACTTTCAGGACTTACAGAACTACGTTGCGCGCGTCGAGGTGCCCGCCGACCTTGCGCTTGACGCGCTGCAGTGCGTTGTCGACCGTTTTCGCGTCGCAGCCGAGCTTCTCGCCGATCTGCTCGTACGAGTAGCCGTCGAGGTACAGGCGCAGCACGTCGCCCTCGAGCTCGCTGAGCGAGGTCGAGAGGCAGTCGACCAGGCTGCCGAGCTCCTCGGAGCTGATCACCTGCACGACCGGGTCGTGCACGTGGCTGCCGGGCAGCATCTCGTCGAGCGTCTGGTCGCCGTCGTCGTCGCTCGCGCTCGGCGGCGAGTTGAACGAGACGTACTGGTTGAGCGGCGCGTGCTTGTTACGCGTGCTCGTCTTGACCGCGGTGATGATCTGGCGCGTGATGCACAGCTCCGCGAAGTTGCGGAAGCTGCTCTCGCGGTCCGTGCGGTAGTCACGGATCGCCTTGTAGAGGCCCACGAGGCCCTCCTGGATGAGATCGTCGGAGTCTCCACCGATCAGGAAGTACGACGACGCCTTCAAACGGACGAATCCGTAGTAGCGCTTGACGACCATCTCGTACGCCTCGCTGTTGCCACCCTTGGCAAGAGCGATCAGATAGTGATCATCAACCTCAGGTAGAGACTTAGACTTTTGCCTAATGCGGCCGGCATTGGTGCGCGGCGCGAGCTCTTGGTCCTTTGGGTCCTGCGATACAGCGACTGCCTGGGATGCACTGGTCACGTTTCCTCCAATACGATGGATCCCCGCATGAACAAAGGCTTTGCAGCCCTGTCGTGCGTTGATTACCACCCTTGTGGTCGTGACGCATGCCTCCCAACCTGCGTCATATGGGTACTTCTTGTCCCTACGATCCTGCTTTGGTCCGATCCCGTTCGAGCCGGAAGATCAAACCTGAAGCTGGACTTTAGGTTTACTGTCGGACGGCAATTATTGCGCTTTTATGGAAAGCGCGCCTTCCGGGCCTTCTACTGCATGCGATCTTGCAAAACGGCGTAGATCAGCACTGCTGTGGCGGTAGATACGTTCAGTGACTCGATTTTGCCGCGTTGCGGAATCGAAACCAGGGCATCGCAGGTCTTTGCGACCTTCGGCCGCATCCCCCGGCCCTCCGAGCCGACAACGAGCACGACCTTGCCCTTGTAGTCCGGCTGGTCGTAGCGGGCGTCGCCGTCGGCCGCCGCGCCGTAGACCCAGGCGCCGGCGTCCTTCGCTTTGATCAGGTAGTCCGAGATGTTGCCGACGCGGGCGATCGGCAGATGCTCGACCGCGCCCGCCGACGATTTGCAGACCGTCGGCGTGACCTCCGCGCTGCGGCGCTCGGCGATCACCATGCCGCTGGCGCCTGCGCTTTCCGCGACGCGCGCGAGGGCGCCGAGGTTCTGCGGGTCCTGGATCTCGTCGAGGACGAGCACGATGGCGTCTTCGGGCCGGAGCAGGGCATTGGGGTCGGCGTATTGGTAGTCGGAGACTTCGGCGCAGACGCCCTGGTGGTCTGAAGTTGCAGCTAAGGAGGTGATCTCATCGGGTTCGGCGCGATCGATGGCCGTGGTCGCCGCGAATTCGGCGAGCCATGGCTCGCGTGCGGCCGCGGCCGTCGCCCATATGCGGCTGACGTTGCGCGGCCCGCGCAGCGCCTCACGCACAGGATTGCGCCCATAAAGAATCATGCCGCGGAGCCTACGCGCATCGCAAAGCGGTTTTCGCCCCCAACGCCCGGCATTGGACGATCCAACGCCGTACTTCGGGGTCAAGATCCCCTTGCCTAAGCGGGCTTCAGCTGGGGGCCATCGGCGGTATCGCGGATCACCCAGCCGCGGGCGAGCAGTTCGTCGCGCAGGCGATCGGCTTCGTCGAAGTCTTTGGCCGCACGCGCGGCCTCGCGCTGCTCCAACAACCCAAGCGCCTCATCGTCGGCCTCGCCGCCCTCGGCCTCAAACACGTTCTCCAGCCCAATCACCGTAAGCGCCGCGCGAAGCGCGTCCGCCCCAGGCACGCTCTCGCCTGCGTCGAAGCGACGATTGGCATCGCGCACCCACTCAAACAGCGCGCCCGTCGCGGCAGGCGTATTGAAATCGTCCGCCAAAGCGTCGTAAAACCGCTCTAAAGTCGCTTCCAGAGCGGGATCCACGCCCTCACCCGCAGCGCTCACGCGCTCCGCGAGCTCGCGCAGGCGCTGCACATTCGCGGTCGCCTGGGCCAGCGTGTCGGCCGTGAACTCCAGAGGCGCGCGGTAGTGACCGCTGACGAACAGCATGATCAGCGTCGAGGCCGGGTACTCGTCGAGCGCCTCGTGCAGCAGCCAGACGTTGCCCAGTGACTTCGACATCTTCTCGCCGCTGAAGCGCAGCATGCCGTTGTGCATCCAGATCCGCGCCAGCGGCTTGCCCCGGCCGGCGAAGGTCTGGGCGCACTCGTTCTCGTGGTGCGGAAAGACCAGGTCGATGCCGCCGCCGTGGATGTCGAAGTCGACGCCGAGGATCATCTCGCTCATCGCCGAGCACTCGATGTGCCAGCCGGGGCGGCCCTCGCCCCACGGTGAGTCCCATGCGGTGTCCTCATCCGGCTTGCGCGTCTTCCAGAGCGCGAAGTCGCGCGCGTCGCGCTTCAGAGTGTTGTCTTCTTCGCCCTGGTCCATCTGGTCGGGGTCGCGGTTCGAGAGCTCGCCGTAGCGATCGTAGGAAGGCACGCTGAAGTACACATCTCCCCCGCTCTCATACGCGTGACCGCGCTCGATCAGCGCCTCGATCAGTTCGTTGATCTGCGGCACGGTCTCGGTCGCCAGCGGCTCGGCGTCAGGGCGGCCAAGCCCCAGCCGGCCCGTGTCGTCGAAGTAGTGCTGCGTCATCTCGCGCGCCAGCTGGTCACTCGGAACCCCGGCTTCGCGCGCGGCGGTGTAGATCTTGTCGTTGATGTCGGTGACGTTTGCCGCGAACGTCACGTCGTGGCCCTCGTGTTCGAGGAAGCGCTTCAAAAGCATGAACACCACGTAGGGGCGCGCGTTGCCGACGTGGATCCGCGAGTAGACCGTCGGACCGCAGGCGTACATCGAGACCTTGCCGGCGTCGCGCGGACGCAGCGGCTCGACCTGGTTCGACAAGGTGCTGTGAATCTTGATTTCGCGCATGGTTCCCCCCTAAGCGGTCTTTCTACCGCGCCGGCGGCGAAAAGCCTACGCGCTGAGGCCGGCAGCCGCCAACGCGGCGGCAAACCGTTCGGCGCTGAGCGTCGCAAGCACGAACGGAAACTCCGGCCCATGTGCGCGCCCAGTCAACAGTGATCGCAGCCCGCGCAGCGACGGCCCGAGCGATGCTCCTGAGTCGCGGATCGCGGTCTTCAGCTGTTCGAAGATCTCTTCGGCTGCGGCGACGGACTCCGCCGGTTCTGGCGCAATCTCGAGCAACAGGCGCAGTGCGCTGGCCGCCTCAGGAGTCGCCGCCAGTTCACGTGCCTGATCGTCCGGCTCCGGCGGATCGACCAGCCAGCGCGCCGCCTCGGCGCATTCGGTCAACGTCGCACCGGCGGTGCGAGCCGCCTCTACCGCCGCGTCGGGTAGCTCCGCCGCCCCAAACTCCGCGAGGTAACCACGTAGCGCCGATTCATCGAGCGCCCGGATGTGCTGCCCATTGACCCAGCGCAGCTTTTCGTCGTCGAAGTGCGAGTCGGCCGTGTGCAGCCGCTCGAGATCGAAGCGCGACGCGAGCTCAGCGAGGTCCAAAACGATCTCCTCGACCCCGAAGTCCGCCAAAGACAGCGCAAGCGCATTGCAGATAGCCCCCGGCAAGAAGCCCTGGTCACGTAAGGCCGCGATCGTCACGGCACCGCCCTCCGCCTCCTCGCGCTTTGAGATCTTTGCGCCGCCTTCGAACACCAGCAGCGGCGCGTGCACGTAGGCCGGCGGCTCGGCGCCGAGCGCGCGGATGATCGCGCTCTGCAGCTCGGTGTTGGCCACGTGGTCGCGACCGCGCAGCACGTGCGAGATCGCGTCGTCGATGTCGTCGACCGCGGTCGCCAGGTGGTACAAAGCGCTGCCGTCGGCGCGCGCGATCACGCGGCCCTCGAACTCAAAGGCTCCGTCGCGATCGACGGTCGGCAACTCTGCCAGCACCTCCGCGTAGCGCGCCGACCGATCGCTTTGGTGCACCGGTCCGTCATCCCAGTCGAGTCCCAGCCAGCGCAGATCGCTCAGGATCGCGTCCTCAAAAGCAGTGGTCGAGCGCTCGCGATCGGTGTCGTCGATCCGCAGCAGCAGCCGCCCGGAGGAGTGCCGCACGAACAGCCAGTTGAGCAGCGCCGTGCGGGCCGAGCCGACGTGCAGCGGCCCGGTCGGGCTCGGCGCAAAGCGGGCGCGGACCGGCATCGCTACTCGATCGCCGCGGTCGCGAGCGCGGCCATCCCCTCGCCGCGGCCGAGGTAGCCCATCCCCTCGCCGCGCGTGAACTTGACGTTCACCTGTGAGGTCGCGACTTCCAGGGCACCGGCGATGTTCTCCACCATCGCCTCGCGGTGCGGACCCAGCATCGGCTGCTCGGCGATCACGGTCGCGTCGACATTGACGATCGCGAAACCGGCGCGCCGCACCAACTCGCCGGACCGCGAGAGCAGCTCAACCGAGTCGGCGCCGGCAAAGGCGTCGTCCGTATCTGGAAAATGTGCTCCGATGTCGCCCAAAGCGGCGGCGCCCAAAAGCGCGTCGGTCACGGCGTGGCACAAAACATCCGCGTCGCTGTGTCCGAGCAGCCCATGCGTGTGCTCGATCGTGACGCCGCCGATCACCAGCGCGCGGTCCTGCGCAAACGCGTGCGTGTCCCAGCCAAGTCCGGTGCGCGTGCTCATGCCGTCAGAATCCCGCCCGCGCCGGACGCGCTCACCCGATCGGTTCGAGCTTGCGCTCGCGCCCGGAAAACACCGCGAGCTCATTCACGCCGTACTCGGCGAGCAGCGCGACCGCCTGCTCGTAGCCGTGCCCGACGTTCATCGGCTCATGCGCGTCGCTCGACAGAGCGAACGGCAGACCGGCGTCAACACACATCTCGATGAAGGCCGGCGCGGGGTAGATCTCGCCGACCGGCTTGCGCAGCCCGGCGGTCGAAATCTCGACGGCCACGCCTGCCTCGGCGAAGGCCTCGACTGCCGGTTCGTAGAAGAACCGCGGATCGCGCTCGGGCGCCGGTCGCTCCTTGCCCCAGTACTTGACCAGATCGGGGTGGGCCATGATGTCGTACATCCCCGTGCGCGCAGCCGCCGCAAGCGTTTCGAAGTACTCGCGCCAGATCTCCTCGGGCGAGCTGCGCTCTTTCCAGATGTCGTACTTGTCCCAGTCGATCGCCGCCTGCGCCAGGAAGTGCACGGAGCCGACGACGTAGTCCCACTCGTGCTCGTCGAGCACTGTCTCGATGCGGTCCTCACGCCCGGCCACGTAGTCCATCTCGATGCCGAGCTTGAGGTCCGTCTCGCCGCGCACGAAATCGACGTAGCGGCCGAGGTCGTCGATCGCGTTCTCCTGCCAGTACGGGTGATCCCAGATCCGCAGCGCGTCGGCAAAGCGATGGATGTGCTCGCTGACGCCGAGCTCCGCGATGCCCGCCTCCTCCGCCACCGCTCGGTAGCGGTCGACGTTCTCCGGCGTCATGTAGTCGTCGAAGTACGCATCCAGATCGTCAGGACGCAGGTGAAGGTGGTAATCGGTCAACATCTTGGTCGGCCGGTATTTGTAGCGAACCGTCGCCTGCGCCGTTGCTCGACGGCTCGCCGGGGTCCTCGCCAAGCGGCGGCATCGCGCCCTCGTCATCGCGTGACTCGACGGCCTCGGTGCGCAGCGGCAGATAGGCGGTGAAGGTCGATCCCGCGCCGTGCTCGCTCTCGACGGCGAGGCGCCCGCCGTGCAGCTCGATCATCTGCTTTGCGATCGCCAGGCCCAGGCCCGTTCCGGGAATGCGCTCCGTGCTGGCCGAGCGGAAGAACGGCTCGGCGATCTGCGGCAGCTCGTCCTTCGGGATACCCATGCCCCAGTCGACGAACGACACCACGACCTGGCGGTTGACGCGGAAGGCCCGCACCACCACCGACTGCCCGTCCTCGCTGTACTTGATCGCGTTGCTGATCAGGTTGCCGAAGGCCTGTTTCAGCCTCAAGGGATCCCCGGAGACGAAGAGGTCGCCGGTGTCGACGAGCACCAGCTCGACGTGGCGTTCGGTTGCGATCGGCAACATCTCGGCCTTCAGTTCGCGTAGCAAAGCGCGGATGTCGATCGCCTGCGGCTTCAAGGTGATGCGCCCGCTCTGCACGCGCGAGAGCGTCAGCAGGTCGTTGATCAGCTCGTCGAGCTGGCGCGCGTTTCGCTCGGCGATCTCCACGTAGTGCTTCTGGTCGGCCTGCAGGTCGCCGGCCTCGCCCTGGACGAGCAGCTCGAGATAGCCGCGCAACGAGGTGATCGGAGTGCGCAGTTCATGCGAGACGGAGGACACGAAGCGGCTGCGCGCGACCGACAGCTCATGCAGCTGCCCGACGTGTTGCTCGATCTCGTCGGCCATCTGGTTGAAGGCCGCGCCGGCGACGGCGATCTCGTTGACGCCGCGCGGGTCGACGCGCGCGGTCAGGTCGCCGTGGCCGAGCTTGCGCGAAGCCATCGCCAGGTCGTCGAGCGGCAGCATCATCTCGCGGCGGATCCAGACAAGCAGGCCGAAGCCGGCGCCGAGCACGAGTAGGCCGGCGGCGACGATCAACACGACGTTGGTGGTCTGGCGGCGCGAAACGGCCCCCTCGGCATCGCGCTGGATACCGACCAGGTGGGACTGCAGCGTTGTGCCGCTGCGCGTAATCCGCCGCAGCCGGTCGACGGACTCGGGCTGGTCCAGCAGCTTCAAAGCCGCCGGTGCCTCACCGGTCTGAACCTCGCGCACGGCGATATCGCCGACCTGTGCGAGGTAGCCGCTGACCTTCGCGGTGTAGTCGTCGAGCAGCACATGCGACGCGGGGTCCAGCGTGGTACCAAGCGTCGCTCCGATCAGTGCGATCTGTCCGCGCGACTGCGTGAACGGGCCGAGGCGAAACGCGTTGCGCGTGATCACGTACTCGCGCAGGGACGCGCGCGAACGGTCGAACTCCTGCTGCACGCCGCGGAACAAGAGCACGTTCGACGATGTGTTCTTCAGCTCGTCAGAACTCTTCGTGGTCTGCAGCGCGCCGTACAGCGTGATCGAAAGCACGATCGCGACGACCGCGACCTGCGCGCCGAAGCTGTAGCGAATCAGCCGCCGCAGGTTGAACTGCGCGCGCTGCTGTTGCTGCACTGTCGTTTCGGTATCCATCGATGCCTAAGTATCGGTCCGATGCGTGATCTACTTATTCTTACAGTTGAGCAGTACGCCGTTCGGAGTACAAACACCGCTATGGAATCTGAAAACAGCAATGAGCCTCTCGTCCTGGTCGCCGACGACAACGAGGACATCCGCCAGCTCTTGACGGCGCGCCTGTCGACGCGCGGCTTCCGCGTCATCTCTGCCGCCGACGGCCAGGCCGCGTTGGAGTCGGTGCTGGAACACCGCCCGGCGATCGCCGTGCTCGACTGGGTGATGCCGATCATCCAGGGCCACGAGCTGTGCGTGAAGCTGAAGACCGACGAGCGCACCGCCAACATTCCGGTCGTGATGCTGACCGCGCGCGGTGAGGAAGAGGATCGCCTGCTCGGGCTCGACCTCGGCGCGGACGCCTACATCGTCAAGCCGTTCGACATCGACGAACTGGTCTCGACGCTGCGCCGGCTAGTCGACGGCGAGTAGCCGTTCGGCGATATCGAGGTCCGCCGTCGTCGTGACCTTCGGGTTCGGGTCGCTCCACTGCAGGATCTCCACCCGGCCTCCGTTCGCTTCGACCAGTGAGGCGTCGTCGGTTGCGTTCGCCAGCCGCGGGTCATCGACCGGCTCGCCGACCATCAGTGCCGCCGCCAGTGCGCGCGTCCGGAAGGCCTGCGGCGTCTGCACGGCCCAGAGGGTGTTGCGATCGAGCGTCGCGGCAACTGCGCCGTCGGCGCCGGTCTGCTTGATCGTGTCGGCGACCGGCGCAGCCGGGACGACGCCGTCGGCACCGCCGGCAATCGCTTCCACGCACGCGTCGATCAGCGCGGCGCCGGCGAGCGGACGCGCGGCGTCGTGCACCAGCACGCAGGAATAGCTGTCCAATCCTGAATCCGACGCAGCGCCGGCCGCGATCAGCGCGCAGCGCACCGAGTGCGAGCGGCTCGCGCCGCCCTCGCAGAGCAGCACTTCCAGGCCCGCGGCACGCGCCGGCTCAAGCTCGCGCTCGAACGCCGGCAGATCGCTCGCGTGCGCCGCCACGACGACGCGGCCACCGGCCGCGAAGGCGGTCGATCCGGCGAAGCCGTCGAGGCTCCAGGCCAGCAGCGTGCGCCCAGCACAAACAACAAGCGCCTTGGGGCCATCGGCCCCAAGGCGCTTGCCTTCGCCGCTGGCTGCACCTTCATCCCCACCGTGACGAAGAACACCGGCACCAGCAGATCGGCCACCGGCTTGACGCGCTCCTCGATGTGTGCCCGCCGCTCCGTCGTGGCCAGGATCAGCCCGGCCGCGAACGCCCCGATGATGGTCGCCAGCCCCATCAGGTCCGCGACGGCCGCCAGCCCGACCGCGAAGACCACCGAGTAGACGATGAGCGTCCCCCGCGCCTGCAACCGCCCGACCCAGCGGATGAGCGTCGGAGCCAGCCGGATCCCCACCACGATGGCCACCACCAGGAACGCGAGCGCCTTTCCCGAGAGCAGGCCAACCGTGGCGAGCGAGACGCTCCCGGTCTGTGCCACCCCGGTCACCACCGCCAGGATGATCAGACCCAGGATGTCGTCCACGACCGCCGCCCCGAGCACCACCTTGGCGGCGGGATCCTGGAGGCGACCCAGGTCGCGCAGCACGCGCGCCGTGATGCCAACGCTGGTCGCGGTCAATGTCGCGCCGACGAAGACGGCCAGCAGCGCGGGGTGGCCGAGCCACGCCATGACCCCGTAGCCGACCGCGAACGGCGCGACCACCCCCACCAGGGCCACGAGCGTGGCCTGAGGCCCGGCCCGTAGCAGGTCCCCCAGGTCGGACTCCAGGCCGACCTCGAACAGCAGGATCAAGACGCCGAGCTCGGCGAGGGCGTGCAGCACCTCCGACTCGTGGACCAGCCCCAGGACCCCGGGGCCGATGAGCACGCCCGCCAGCAGCTCGCCCAGGACCGCGGTCTGGCCGACCCGCTCCATGGCCTCGCCCGCCATCTTGGCGGCAAGCCAGACCAGGACGAGGCCCAGGAGC
>JBOGYW010000065.1:0-12897 GCA_050696815.1 Solirubrobacterales bacterium
GCTCACGTCTACTAAGTCGCATAACTCAAATTTCTGTGACAAGAGCACAAAAAGAGGTCACAGATTTGCGGAGAGTGCGACTACGTATTGAAACCAACAAACGTGGAACTCACGACGACGGACATGTCAACGCTGTTCGATCAGCACTCGCCAGCGTTGCTCCGGTTCTTTATGCGTCGCACGTTCGACCACCAGATCGCTCTTGATCTGGTCGGTGAGACGTACGCGGTCGCGCTCGAAAACCGTAAAAAGTTTCGTGGAAGAACGTTGCAAGAGGCACGTCCGTGGTTGTTTGGGATCGGGAACAACTTGCTCAATGACTACTTCCGTAGTGGACAGATTGAACGCCGCGCCATGGAGCGACTCCGAATCGAGGCCGTCGTCGCTGACGAAGGTGACATCGCGCGCATCGACGAGCTCGCAGGCATTCGAGACCTGCGGCGCGCGGTGGCGATCGCGGTCACTGAGTTGCCGGCGGAGCACCGCCAGGCGCTCGAACTGCGGATCGTCGAACAGTGCAATTACCCGGAGATCGCAGAACAGCTTGGAGTGTCGGAACAAACCGCTCGCGCGCGCGTCAGCCGGGCCTTGAAGAAGGTGCGCGAATCACTAGAACGCGAATCTCCGGAAACTTTGGGAGCGGAGGAACAAGGCAATGAATAGCCACGAATACAGCCGCACGGGAATCGCGGCACTCGACCGACTCGGTGCGAACTACGACATCGCGCTGGCGGCGGTTGCCGAGCGCGAAGCACAGGCACCTGCACGCCTGCTGCGCCTGCCGGCGCGCCCACGATGGCGCGTCAGCACGGTGTTCGCTGCGGCGGCGGTCTGCGTCGCCGCGGTGGTCGTGCTCAGCTACAGCTTGCTGACCGGCAACGAATCGCTGCTGACCACCGATGCCGCGATCGCTCAGGTCGCGCAGGTGGCGAAGATCCAGACCCTGCCACCGGACGACGCATATGTCTTTACTCGTGCGCGCACGCTCGAGACGCAGTTCGGCGGCACCGCCACTACGGCACCCAGCGCCTATTTCGTGACCAGCGAACGCCAGTCGTGGCTAAGCGTCGCCCGCAAAGGCCTGATCGAGGTGAACCGGCTGTCGGTGCGCGCGCCGGCCGGACAGCCGCCGAATCTCGGCCGCACGCTGACGAGAATCCCGTACCCCGCGCTCGGCGCCTACGAGATCGGCCAGGGCCGCTACACGCGCGCGCAGCTGGACGGTTTCCCGAGAGATCCGAAACAGATCTACGCGAAGCTGAGCAGCGAAATCCCCGGCAACCAAGCCGACGCCCGAACGTTCCTGCTGTGGGAAGCCGTCACAAAGCCGCTGACGAGCGCGGTGGCGCCACTGCCGCCCGCACTGCGGTCAGGCTTGATCGGCGCGCTAGGCATGGTTCCTGGCGTGAAAACGGACGGACAGGTCACCGACCCACGAGGCAACGAGGGAATCGGCTTCACCCTCGACACCCAGGGCCTCGACCTGCAGATCATCTTCGACAAGCAAGATTCAGCAGTCCTGTTCGAACAAGAGAAGGTCGCCACCCCCACCCCCGGCCGGACCCTCCCGGTAGGAACAACAACGGCGCGCTATCAGCTACTAGACCAACAAGTCGTAAACCAAATCCCGCCGCGCTAACGCTTGAGGCGCTGGAGCGCGCGAGGACAAGGACGCACGAGGCGAAGCGACCGAACGGTCGTGAGCCGCGGAGGACGCAGCTCCTCGCACGCCCCAGCGCGTCAAGCGGGCGACGGGAATCGAACCCGCCCTAAGAGCTTGGAAGGCTCCTGTGCAACCACAACACTTCGCCCGCGTGTGCGCCGAGTCTACGAAGAAGGCGCCTCTTCCCCATTCCAGTAGTCGACGCCGTCTTCCTTCTGAAACATCCCGCGAAACTCTTCCGGCAAGCCCTTGCGGTACGAGGCGGACACTTTGTCCGAGTCCGGGTACAGCACGACGTCAACGTCCTCGACAGTGCTGATCGCCAAGAACCGCACCTGCTCGTCGGAGTTGTTCGCCAGCTGATGCGCCCCGTCCGGTCCAACCGGAAACGAAACAACATCGCCCGGTTCGAGTTCGCGCCAGCCTTCAGGCGTGCGCAACGACGGCCGGCCGGAGATCACGATCAGCATCTCCTCTTCGCCGTAGTGGAAGTGGTACGGGTAAGCGAGCTCGGCCGGCTCCATCACCCAGACGCTCGCTCCGAGCTTCTGGGCGCCGGCCTGGCGGCCGATGAAGGCGCGCTCCCGGGTGAAGCCCGGCTTGTCGCGCTGCTGGTCGAACTCGGGATCGAAGATGTTCGGCATCTCGCACCTCGCAGGTCGAAGAAAGTGAGCGGGCCAGCTAGGACTCGAACCTAGAATCGCCGGTTTTGGAGACCGGTGCCTTAGCCAGTTTGGCCACTGGCCCGTGGTGCGAGGGCAGTTTAGTGGCCGCCCCCGGAATGCGGATGGAGGGACTTGAACCCCCACGAGCTTTCGCCCACTGGCTCCTAAGGCCAGCGCGTCTACCAATTCCGCCACATCCGCCTGGCCGCGCGAGAGTCTAGACTTCGCGACGATGCTCTGGGAGGACGTAAAGGCAGCTGAGGAGAAGCGGCCAGTCCGGCATCCCAACAGGGAGTTGCCGGAGGCGCAGACTGCTCGGCTCGGGGTTGTGTTGTTGCTCGCCCTGACGATCGCCATGCTGCTGATCGTCGCGATCGGCGGTTGGAGCACGCTGGTCGGCGCGAAGGCGCTGCACCTCGCGTTCATGGGCATTTACGGCATCTTCATCTTCTTCGTCATCAAGTGGAACCGCGGCGTGCTGCCGGTGATCGCCGGAACCGCAGTGATCCTCGGTGTCTTCGCGCTCGTCGCCGGCCCAGCTTGGTTTGCACGCGACAAGACCGGCTACGCCTCGCCTGCGCTACCCGATGCCGTGCTCGGCGTGATCACGCTTGGATTGATCCCAGTGCAGATGCTGTTGATCGTCGTCGCGATGTGGGGCTTCAGCCAGAAATGGAACGTGGAGGAAGAGATCAAGCCCGGCGAATCCGCAACTTCGCCGCCGCCTCCGCCCGCCGCACCGACGGCCCCTGCTGCCGCAGGCTAGATTTTTCAGCTGACCCAGCCCGGGTGGCGGAATCGGTAGACGCGCGGCACTCAAAATGCCGTGTCCTTTGGGCGTGAGAGTTCGAGTCTCTCCCCGGGCATCGATGGAGGCCAGCGAATCGAAAATCGTGCGCGCCGAGGTCCGCGCGTACGGACGGGTGCAGGGTGTCTTCTACCGCAACACGTTGCGGCGGGCTGCCCTGAGGGAGGGCGTCGTCGGATCGGCTTTCAATCGGGCGGACGGCACCGTTGAAGCAGTGTTCGAAGGCGAGCGCGACGCCGTCGAAGCGATGATCTCGGTCGCGCGCGAGGGCCCGGACGGCGCGTACGTCGAACGTCTCGACGTCGCTTGGCACCAGCCCGCCGGGCACACCGAGTTCACTGTCGGCTAGCTAAACGGCGAGCGCTTGCTTGATCGCGTCGAGCGCCTCGGGGTTCTCGGCACTCGATAGATCGCCCGGGTCTTCGCCGAGCGCGGCCGCGCGCACGGCGCGGCGCAGGATCTTCGCCGAGCGCGTCTTCGGCAACGCCGGTACGACGAACACCTTCGCGGGCTTGAACGGGCGGCCGAGTTCTTCGGCGACGGCGGCCGCCAGATCTGCCGGCAGGGATTCGTCGGCGTTGTCTACGGCGCCGCCGATCGGCACGGCAAAACACCACACCGCCTCGCCTTTGGTCTCGTCGGGTACGCCGATCGCGGCGGCCTCCGCCACTCGCGGGTCGGCGACCAGAATGCTCTCCACCTCAGCCGGCCCCAGACGCTTGCCGGCGATGTTGATCGCCTCGTCCGAGCGCCCGAACAGGAACCAGTCGCCCTGCTCGTCGATCATCGCCCAGTCGCCGTGGCGCCAGATGTCGGGGTACATGCTCCAGTAGCTCGCCTCGTAGCGCGCCGGGTCACCCAGCACGCCGCGGGTCATGCTCGGCCAAGGCTGCTTGCAGACCAGCTCGCCGACGCGGCCGCGCACCGGGCTGCCGTCGGGATCGAAGACGTCGACGTCCATCCCCAGCGAAGCGCCGCCGAGCGAGCAGACCTTGATCTCCTCGGTCACGAACGGCGTCAGGAAGCAGGCGCCGACCTCGGTGCCGCCGCTGATATTGATGATCGGCACGCGCTCGCCGGTCGTGCGCATCAGCCAGCGGTAAGGCTCTTCGTTCCACGGCTCGCCGGTGGAGCCGAGGATCCGCAGGCTTTTCAGATCTGCCTGGGCCGGCCAGTCGTCGCCCTGCGACTTCAGCGCCCTGATCAGCGTCGGCGAGATGCCGAGCACGTTGACGTTTTGGTCCTCGACCAGCCGCCAAAGCCGTGACGGGTCCGGCCAGTCGGGCGCGCCTTCGAGCATCACCATCGTCGCGCCGGCGCCGTGCGCGCCGAGCATGTTGACCGGTCCCATGATCCAGCCCATGTCGGTGACCCAGATGAACCGTTCGCCGGCGTGCAGGTCGAGTTGGTAGGCCACCTCGGAGATCATCTTCACCGTGAAGCCGCCGTGCACGTGCACCGCGCCCTTCGGCTTGCCGGTGGTGCCGGAGGTGTAGGCGACCATCACCGGGTCTTCGCTCTCGGTCGGGGCGGGTGCGAGTGGGCGGCCCTTCTGTGGCTCGACGACGTCGCCCCACTCGAGGTCGCGGCCTTCGCGCATCTCGATCGCATTGCCCTGCTCGCGGATGACGATCATGTGCCGCAGCGACGGCGTCAGCTCTGCGACTTCGTCGGCGACAGGCTTGATCGGCACGTCCTTGCCGCGCCGCGCGCTGCCGTCGGCGGTGATCAGCAATTTGGCGCCGGCGTCGTTGAGCCGCGCAGCAACCGCACTGGCCGCAAAGCCCGAGAAGATCGGCAGATAGACCGCGCCGATCTTGGCGACCGCGTACGAGGCGATCGCCGCGCGCGGCGTCATCGGCATGAACACGCCGACGTGATCGCCGACGCCGATGCCCAGCTCGATCAGCGCGTTGCCGAGCGCGTCGATCTCTGTTTGAAGTTCCTTGTAGGTCAGCGACTCGATGTCGCCGGTCTCGCGCTGGCAGACGATCGCCGGCCGGTCCGCCGTGGCGGGATCGTCGGCCCAGCGGTCGACGCAGACCGCGGTCATGTTGATCAGCCCGCCGTTGAACCAGCGGGTCCACTTGATGCCGTCGGTGTCGTCGAACACCGATGTGTACGGCTCGATGAACGGAATGCCGAGGTCTTTGACGACCGCATCCCAGTACCAGCCGATGTCTTCCGTGGAGCGGGCGCGCAGCTCATCGATGTCCGCGATCCCGTGCGCGCGCATGAGGCGCGTGACGTTCGCGTTCTCGATGTACTCAGGCGTCGGCTTCCACGCGACCGTTTCCCCGCTCGGCGTCATGCGCGCGAGTCTAAATCAGTTGCCCTGGAGCACGACGCGAGGCGATTCGCCCGACCCGATTCTCAAGGGCGAAATCCGTCGATTCCCGCCCCCTCGGGGAACGGGAATCGGTCCGTGGCGACGCTTGCCATGCCGCCGCTTCACAGCGCCGCCGCTGGCTCGTCATTCTAAAGCGGCAAAGCTGGCGATGACTGCCCCCGGGGGGGCATTCATGGAGCGAGATTCAAGAACAGCCCACAAAAAAAGAAACGCGTCGGGCTCGGCCCCCAACGCGTTTCTGGAAAACGACTCGGGCTCGGCCCCCAAGACGCTCTCGATCTGGACTAGGGCGCATAGCGCCCGTCGGTAGCCATGTTTTCGGCCGATCTTTGGGGCAGCTTTATACCCCAATTTGGGTATTTGTAGACAAAATCAGCATAAATTTCGCGAAATCGGCGCGAAATCCGGGATTTCGGCTCAATTCCACTGAACGGGGCCGGCCGTGAGCACGTGGCTCGTCAAAGGCCGTCCTAGCGCCGTCTGCATGTCGCGCGAGCACTCCACCAGCTTTTCCAGGTCGATGCCCGTCTCCACGCCCATCTCGTGCAGCATTGAGACGAGGTCTTCGGTGGCGATGTTGCCGGTCGATCCCGGCGGGACCGGGCAGCCGCCGAGCTCGCCGAACGACGACTCGAACGACAGGCAGCCGCCCTGCAGCGCCGCCAGCACGTTCGCCAGCCCCTGGCCGCGGGTGTTGTGGAAGTGCGCGGTCAGCTCCACGCCAGCGAGCCGCTCGAAGGCGGCCGGGAAAAACTTGCCGACCTGCGCCGGGTTCGCCATGCCCGTCGTATCGCCGAAGCCGATCTCCTGGCAGCCCGCCTCGACCAACTGCTCGGCGATGCCGAACACGGTGTCCGGCTCGACCTTGCCCTCATACGGGCAGCCGAACGAAACCGCGATCACCGCCACGCAGCGCAGGCCCTCCTTGCGCGCGTCGGCGACCACGCCGGTCAGCTCGGCGAGCGACTGGCCGATCGTGCGGTTGACGTTCTTCTGATTGTGCGTCTCGGACGCCGACAGGAACACGCTGACCTCGTCAAAGCGCTCACGCAGTTCCAAAGCGTTTTCCAGGCCGCGGCGATTCGGGATCAGCACGTCGTAGGCGATCCCATCCCGGCGCTGGATCCCGCTCAGCACCGCGGTGGCGTCGGACAGCTGTGGGATCACGTCGGGCCGCACGAAAGACGTGATCTCGATGTTGCGCAGACCCGTCTGCGTGAGTTTGTCGATGATCGCGATCTTGTCCGCGGTGGCGATCACCTCGGGTTCGTTCTGAAAGCCGTCGCGCGGGCCGACCTCGCGGATCTTGACGGACTCAGGCAGTGCCATGGCGGCTCCTGCCGTTGTCGTTGCGCTCGTCGAACTTCCCGGCGCCGATGATCCGGCGCTCGTGCGTGCCCGTTCCGACCACGCGGCCGTCGAACTCGACCTTGACGTCGAAGCGCAGCTTGCGGCCGTCGACCACGTCGGTGAGGATCGCGGTGCACAGGCACTTGCCGCCGTACGGCGCAGAAGAGACGTGCTTCACGCAGACCTCGTAGCCGACGCAGGTCGCGCCCTCGGGCAACTCGGCCCACACCGCCTGCATCGAAGTTCGCTCCATTACGGCGATCATCCGCGGCGTCGCCAGCACACGGTTGGCGACGCTGCCCGCGACGTCGGTCGCGAGGTCTTCGGTCACCTCGAAGGGGAGCTCGTAGGACATCCCTGGAATCAGCGGCATGCCGGAAGCCTAATCCGCGACCTGACGGCTAGGATCGGCAGCCCATGGCAGGCAAGGCGGCATCCCCCATCGCAATCGTCGGCGGCACCGGCGCGCTCGGCTCGGCGCTGGCGACGCAGCTCGCGAAGGCTGGAGTCGCAGTTCGGCTCGGCTCGCGCAAGATCGAGTCGGCCGATGAGGCCGCCGGCAAGATCCGCAGCCGGCTCGAAAACCCGAACGCTCCGGTCACCGGACACCTCAACGAAGAGGCGGTCAACGGCTGCGAGGTCGTGTTCCTGACGGTGCCGTTCCGCGCGCAGTCCGAAAACCTCACAAACTTGAAGAACGCGCTGATGAGCGGCCAGATCCTCGTTGACGCGACCGTCCCGCTCGCCGCCGCGGTCAGCGGCAAGGCGACGCGCACGATCGGCGTGTGGCAGGGCTCGGCAGCACAGCAGGCGGCCGAGATGGTGCCCGAAGGCGTGACGGTCGTCTCGGCGCTGCACACGGTCAGCGCCGTCACGCTCGCGAACATCGACGCCGATCACGACGAGGACATCCTTGTCTGCAGCGACGACAAGGAGGCCAAGGCGAAGGCCGCCGCGCTGATCGAGCTGATCCCCGGTCTGCGTCCGGTCGACGGCGGCAAGCTCGAGGCCGCGCGCATCGCCGAGCAGATCACCGCTCTGCTGATCGGCGTGAACATCCGCTACAAGACGCACGCCGGCATCAAGTTCACCGACCTGCCCGAGCGGGATTGGTAGAGGCGCAGTGGTCGTAGCGCTGCTCGCCGGAGGCACCGGCGGCGCGAAGCTGGCCGCCGGCCTGCGCGACATCCTGCACGGCACAGACGGTTTTCCGGCGATCGAGCCCGGCGAGTTGCACGTGATCGCCAACACCGGCGACGACATCGAGATCTACCACAGCTACGTCTCGCCGGACCCAGACCTGATCACCTTCCGCCTCGCCGGCGTGCTGAACGACGCGGGCTTCGGCATCGAAGGCGAGTCGCACGATGAGATGAACCGTCGCCGCGCCGCCGGTGAAGAGATCTGGTTTCAGCTCGGCGACGACGACCTGACCGTCTGTCGCGAGCGCGCCGAGCTGCTCGCCGCCGGTTCATCGCTGACCGAGGCTCACCGAAAGGCAACAGCGGCCTACGACACGGGCGGCGCGCGCGTGCTGCCGATGTCCGACGCGCCGGTGCGCACGGTCGTTGTCACACCCGACGGCGAGCGTCGGCTGCAGGAGTACCTGATCAGGGACCGCAGCGAGCCGGCGATCGAGTCCGTTCGCGTGACGCCAGACGCCGGTCCGGCTCCGACTGCGCCCGCCGTGTTGGAAGCGCTGGAACGCGCCGACCTCGTCGTGATCGGCCCCTCGAACCCCGTGATCAGTATCGACCCGATCCTGAAGACCGCCGGTCTGCTCGAGGCGATCGACGCGCCGCTGATCGCGGTCAGCCCGTTCGTCGGCGGTGAGGTGCTCAAGGGGCCGACCGCAAAGTTCCTCACAGCCGCGGGCGCAGCGCCGAATCCGCAGGGCGCGCTCGACTTTCTGCAGGCGGCGACGGGCGGTGCGATCGACGGCTTCGTCGGCGACGAGCCCGTGACCGGCATTGCGCACCACCTGACCGACGTGCGAATGAGCGACACCGACGAGCAGCGCAAAGTCGCCGCCGAGGTGATTCGCTACGGCCGGTCGTTCCAATGAACTCCGCACTCAAGACCTGCGCGATCCTGCCGCTCAAGCCGTTCGACGACGCCAAGGAGCGGCTGGCGACCGGGCTCGACGCCGGCCAGCGCAGGCTGCTCGCCGAGGCGATGGCGCGCGACGTAGTCGCCGCGCTTGGGCGCACGCAGACGCTCGGCGGGCTGGTCGTGATCAGCGCGGAGCCGAAAGCGGCCGAAATCGCCGGTGCGCAAGCCGACGCGATCCTCGAAGACGCGCGCGAAGGCCACAGCGCCGCGGCGCGGCTCGGCGTGCGCTGGGCGATCGAGCACGAGTTCGACCGCGTCGTGATGATCCCCGGCGACTGCCCGCTGCTGGACGCCGGCGAACTGGACGAGCTGCTCGCCAAAGCAGCCGACCAACGGCTCGACTTCGTCGTCGTGCCCGACCGGATGGGCGGCGGCACCAACGCTTTGGTGATCCGGCCGCCGGACAAGGTCGCCCCCTCGTTCGGACCCGGCAGTCGCGAGCGGCATCTCGCGCTCGGCCTGGCCGCCGGCGCGCGCACGGCGGCGATCGAGGTACCGACGCTCGCGCTCGATCTCGACACCGCGGAAGACCTGGTGGAGCTCGCCGAGCGGGTCGCCGGCGACGAGCACGACGCGATCAACACGGAGCAGGCGATCGCGACACTGCTGACCGACCGCCGCGGGCTGCCGGGCGGTTACGCGCGATGACACTTGAGATCAGCGCACTGTCCGGTCTGCCGGAGGTGGCGGCGGGCAACGACGTCGCGCAGCTGATCGCCGGCACCGGCGCCGCGCTGCGCGACGGCGACGTGCTGGTTGTCGCTCAGAAAATCGTCTCGAAGGCCGAGGGCCGGGCCGTTGAGCTGCAGACCGTTGCATCGGGCGATGCCGCATCGCAGCTCGCGCGGGAAACCGACAAGGACCCGCGCTTCGTGCAACTGATCCTCGACGAAAGCGAGGCAGTGCTGCGCTCGCGACCCGGCGTGATCATCGTCTCGACGCGGCAGGGCTTCGTGTGTGCCAACGCGGGGATCGATCAATCGAACGTGCCGGGCGACGACACCGCTCTGCTGCTGCCGCTCGACGCCGACGCTTCCGCACGCGCCATCCGCGCGCGGCTACGAGAGCTGACCGGCGCGCAGGTCGCCGTCGTGATCGGCGACAGCTTCGGCCGCGCCTGGCGCGTCGGCCAGCAGGACGTCGCGATCGGCTGCGCCGGAATCGAGCCGTTCGCCGACCTGCGCGGCGAGCGCGACAGCGAGGGTCGAGAGCTGCTCGCCTCGATCACGGCAACTGTCGACGAACTGGCATCCGCCGCCGACCTGGCACGCGGCAAGGCCAGCCGCGAACCGGTGATTCTGATCCGCGGCCTCGCAGCTGGCCTGATCGACGAAGACGGACCTGGAGCGACTGCATTGATACGCGCGCGTAGTGATGACTTTTTTCGGTAAAGCCACCGCTGCGATGCAGTTTTTACCCCATATACTTAACTCAAAGACCCAATTGACAAGTGAGCCACTAATCGATATTATGTAGATTGGCTCGAATACAACAAATCGCTGCTGTTTTCTGGCATATTTGTAAATCCACAGGTGCCATGGACGGCATCCCGGCCCCGGGATCCGGTCTCCGGCTGACCAGCGCGCTTGTACAAAACTCCAGACTCCCCCGCCCCGAGAGCTCAGCTCGCGGCCCTTTGACGGCAGCTAACGAACGCGCGTGCGCGGCTCCGGCATGAAAGACCAGCAGACATTGATTGAAAAGACGCAGCAGTCCGCTCGTAGCTTCTTCGATTTCACGGAAGCGACGGCGACAGTCCTCGATTTGCTCGAGACGCAGTTTCCGGACTGCGCCGTGTTCGTCGCCTACCACGACGAAGACGCTCATCTGCTGCGAGTCGTCGACTTTCGCGGCGTCCACACGTTCGGTATCTCGAACGGACAGACGATGCCGCTGCTGCCCGGCAGCGACGACAAGGAAGGCTCGGTCGATCCGGCGCCGGCGATTCTCGCCAACGCCGAGGTCAAGAAGGTGCGCAGCTTCGTCGGGATCCCGCTCGAGCTGAACGACGGCAGCCACTTCGGCACGCTCTGCGCCGTCGCCGACGTCGCGCAGCGCTTCCATCGCAACGAGACCGAGTTGCTCACGGTGCTCGGCCGCGTGATCGTCAACGAGCTCGACCGCGAGCTCAAGGAGCAGGAGCTGCAGCAGAAGCACGATGACCTTGTGGAGCACAATCAGCGTCTACGTGTGGATGCCTTCACGGACGCGCTGACCGGCGTTTCGAACCGCCGTGGCTTCGAGCGCGCACTTGCGCGCGAGTGGAAGCTGAGCCGCCGCGGCACCGTCGAGTCGTACCTCGTGCTCGTGGACCTCGACGGCTTCAAGGCCGTCAACGACCGCTTCGGCCACTCGGCCGGCGACGAAGTTCTGAAGCTCTGCGCCCAGGCACTGCGTGAAGCAGCCCGCGAGACCGACGTGATCGGCCGCATCGGCGGCGACGAGTTCGCCGCGATCCTGGTCGGCTGCTTGACCGTTGAAGAGGCGACGCTGTTCCGCGAGCGCGCGCACGCCCATCTTGAAGAGCTACTCGCCGACAAGGAGGCGGCGGTCAGCTTCTCGGCCGGTCATCAGGGCCTCGCCGACGCACCTTCACCGGTGCGCGCGATGGAGCTGGCCGACCAGGCGATGTACTGGCAGAAGCGCCAGCGCGCCGGCCGCCTGCCGCGTGGCGCCAACCTCGCAAGCAAGATCGGCACGCAGCCGGTGCGTGCCGCAGTGGTGCACGGCGCGCCGATCACCCGTGCGCCGATCGATCGCGCCGACGCCGAGCCGAAGCCCGAACGGACGACCAGCTAAGCGGCCGAGGCAGCGACCGGCAGCGGGTACTCCGCCAGCCGCTCGCGATAGATCGTGTCGCGCTGGAACGCGTTGCGACCAGCCGCGTGCGCCGCGCCAACTAGATCCTCGGGATCGAGCCGCGTGCCGTGCTGTGAGCCGGCCATGCGCGAGATCGACTCCTCCATCAATGTGCCGCCGAGGTCGTTGACACCCCACGAGAGCGCCTCGGTGGCGGCGTCGAGACCCATCTTCACCCAACTTGCCTGCACGTTTTGGATCGACCGCCCGAGCGCCAGCCGGAAGACCGCCGTGTGTTTGAGGTTTTCGGCACGCGAGATCTCCTCGATGCCGTGCGTACGGCCGAGCAGGGTCTGAAACGGGATGAACGACAGCGGCACGAACTCGGTGATGCCGGCGCCGTAGCGCTCGAGCGAACGCTCCTGCAGCTCACGCACGACGCGCATGTGCACCGCCAGCTCCCACGGCTCTTCGATGTGGCCGAACATCACCGTCGAGGTCGTCGGCAGGCCGGCGGCGTGCGCGGCGTCGATGATCTCGACCCAGCGCGCGGCCGGCAGCTTGTTCGGCGAGATCCGCGTGCGGACGCCGTCGTCGAGCACTTCGGCGGCAGTACCCGGCGTGGATCCAAGGCCGCAGTCGATCAGGTACTCGAAGATCTCCGTGAGTGGTTTGCCGGAGAGGTCGGCCATATGCGCAATCTCCATCGGCGAGAAGGCGTGCAGGTGCACGCGCGGCGCGATCCGCTTGGCCTCGCGCAGCCACTCGCCGTAGTCCTCGAGTTTGTACTCGGGGTGGATGCCGCCCTGCATGCAGAGCTCGGTCGCACCGAACTCGATCGCCTCCGCCACGCGGGCGCGAAAGTCCTCGAGCTCGACCTCGTAGGCGTCGGCCGAGCGCCGGCTCTGGCCGAAGCCGCAGAACGCGCAGCCAACGGTGCAGATGTTGGTGAAGTTGATGTTGCGATTGACGACGAAGCTGACGTCGTCGCCCGTGAGTTCCGCGCGCAGGCCGTCGGCCGCCGTGCGGATCTCCGCGACCAGCTCCGGCCGGATCTCCGAGAACAGCGCGGTCACCTCGTCGTCCGTCAGCCACTCCCCGGCCCGCCCCTTCGCGACCGCCTCACGCACCACGGCAGGCTCGGCAAGCG
>JBOGYW010000066.1:0-12815 GCA_050696815.1 Solirubrobacterales bacterium
GCGGACGGCTTCGCCGCAGACTTCTCCGGCGTCACGAGCTCCTTCAAAAACTGCCCCGTGTACGACCGCGATTCAGCCGCGACCGCCTCCGGAGTTCCGGCGACGAGGATCTCTCCCCCGCCTTCGCCGCCTTCCGGGCCGAGGTCGATCAGCCAGTCGGCGGTCTTGATCACATCGAGGTTGTGCTCGATCACTACGACTGAGTTGCCGGCGTCCACTAGCCGCTGCAGCACCGCGAGCAGACGCTCGATGTCGGCGAAGTGCAGGCCGGTGGTCGGCTCGTCGAGGATGTAGAGCGTGCTGCCGGTCGCGACCTTGGCGAGCTCGTTGGCGAGTTTGACGCGCTGCGCCTCGCCGCCGGAGAGCGTGGTCGCGGGCTGACCGAGGTGCACGTAACCGAGGCCGACATCGTTCAAAGTCTTCAGTCGGCGCTTGATCTTCGGCACCGGGTCGAAGAACTCTTCGGCCTCTTCGATCGTCATCTCCAAAACGTCCGAGATGTTCTTGCCCTTGTAGCGGACCTCGAGCGTCTCGCGGTTGTAGCGCTTGCCGTGGCACTGCTCACACGACACGTAAACGTCGGGCAGGAAGTGCATCTCGATCTTGATCTGTCCCTCGCCGGAGCAGACCTCGCAGCGGCCGCCCTTGACGTTGAAGCTGAAGCGGCCGGGCTTGTAGCCGCGGGCGCGCGCCTCCTGGGTCTTGCTGAAGAGTTCGCGGACCAGATCGAAGACGCCCGTATACGTCGCCGAGTTAGAGCGCGGCGTGCGGCCGATCGGCGACTGGTTGATGTCGATCACCTTGTCGATCTGTTCGAGGCCGCGGATCTCTTTGTGCGCGCCGGGGCGCTGGCGTTGCGACTGCTTCAGCTTCATGCCGGCGGCGCGATTGAGGATGTCGTTGACGAGCGTGGACTTGCCGGAGCCCGAAACGCCGGTCACGCAGCTGAACACTCCCACCGGGAACTGCGCATCGACGTCCTTCAAGTTGTGCTGGGTCGCGCCAAGCACCTCGATCCAGCCCAGCGGCGCGCGGCGTGCAAAGGGCATCTCGATCTTGCGCTTGCCGGAGAGGAACTGCCCGGTCAAAGACTCCTTGATCTTGCTGATCTCTTTCGCGTTGCCCTGCGCGACGATGTGGCCGCCGTGCTCGCCGGCGCCGGGTCCGAGGTCGACGATCTGGTCGGCCGCGAGCATCGTGCCCTCGTCGTGCTCGACGACGATCACGGTGTTGCCGAGGTTGCGCAAGCGCTCGAGCGTGGCGATCAGTCGCTCGTTGTCGCGCTGGTGCAGACCGATCGACGGCTCGTCGAGGATGTACAAAACGCCAACCAGGCTGGAACCGATCTGCGTCGCGAGCCGGATGCGCTGCGCCTCGCCGCCCGAGAGCGTGGACGCCGTTCGGTCCATCGAGAGGTAGCCGACGCCGACGTTGACCAGGAAGCGCAGGCGCTCCTCGATCTCTTTCAAAATCAAACGCGCGACCTGGCGCTCGATGTCGCTCAGCTCGACTACCTGGATCCATTCGAGCGCTGTGGCGGCCGACTTGTGTGAGAACTCGTGCAGCCCGAGGCCGTCGACCTTCACGCTGCGGCTCTCCGGCCGCAGCCGCGCGCCGTCGCAGGCCGGGCACGGCTTCAAAGAAGTGACCTGCTCGATCAGCTCCCGCGTGTTGTCGGAGTCGGTCTCCTGGTAACGGCGGTCGATGTTCGGCACGATGCCCTCATAACGCGCCATGTACGAGCGGTTCTGATTGCGGCGGCTGACATAGTCGACCTTCACGCGCTCGCCATCGAGACCGTTCAGGAAAACCTGCTGCGCAGACTCCGGCAGCTGCTCCCACGGCACGCTGACATCAATGTTGAGATGCCGGCCGATGCCTTCGGCGAGCCGGTCCCAATGCAGGCTGAACGGCAGCAACCAGCCACTGACGGCGCCGTCGGTGATCGATTTTGTCGAATCCTGGACCACGAGATCCGCATCGACGACGCGTTGGAAGCCGAGTCCGTGGCAGTTGTCGCAAGCGCCGTGCGGCGAGTTGAACGAGAAGCTGCGCGGCTCGAGTTCAGGCATTGAGGTGCCGCAGTTCATGCAGAGGAACTTCTCGCTGTAAAGCATCGAGACCGGCTTCTCGGCGACCGTCTCGATCTCGACCAGGCCGTCCGCGAGACCGACCGCCGTCTCGATCGAGTCGGCGAGGCGCTTGCGCAGATCCGGCCGCATCGTCAGGCGATCGACGACCACAGCGATGTCGTGCTTGTACTTCTTGTCGAGCTCGATCGGTTCGGGGTCATCAAGCCGGCGTACTTCGCCGTCCACGCGCACGCGCACGTAACCGTCGGCGCGCAGCTGCTCGAACAACTTGGCGTACTCGCCCTTGCGGCCGCGCACGACCGGCGCAAGCACTAGGAACTTCGTCCCTTCCTCCAGCTCGAGCACGCGGTCGATGATCTGCTCGGCCGACTGAGCCTCGATCGGCTCGCCGCAGTTGTAACAAAACGGGTGTCCGACGCGCGCCCACAGCAGGCGCAGGTAGTCGTAGATCTCGGTGACGGTGCCGACGGTCGAACGCGGGTTGCGCGAGCTGGTCTTCTGGTCGATCGAGATCGCCGGACTGAGGCCCTCGATCGAGTCGACGTCCGGCTTCTCCATCAGTCCGAGAAACTGGCGCGCGTAGGCGCTGAGTGACTCGACGTAGCGGCGCTGGCCCTCGGCGTAGATCGTGTCGAACGCGAGCGAGGACTTGCCGCTACCGGACAGCCCCGTGATCACGATCAGCGCATCGCGCGGCAGCTCAAGCGAGATGTCCTTGAGGTTGTGCTCGCGCGCGCCGCTGATCACCATGCGGTCGCTGAATGCAGTGCCTTGACGGCGATCTTCTGCTGAGGCCATGAGATGAGGTTATGGGGCGTTTGAGGTCAGAACGCCGATCATAAAGACCGTCTCGGAGGGAACGTATGTTCGCTTAGGGGCCGAGCGTCGTCGTGTAGGCCACCGAGACCGACCCGCCGAGCGGTTCGGTGACCGAGCTGAGCCGGTCGAGATCGATCCGCGACCCGCCGGCGTAGTTCTTCGCGACGACGCGGCAGCCCGACTGGCCGCTGACGGTCACCGTCAGACCCGGCCCGGCCACCCCGTCCTTCGTGCAGCGCCCGTCCGGCAGGAACTGATCGACCTTGAAGACCTGGCCGGCGTGGCCCGACCAGCTGAGAATCAACCCCTTCGGCGTCGGCGTGACCGTCGCGCTGCCGGCGAAGATCTGCGTGCGCCGCCTGGTTCGCCACACGGCGGCGTAGCGGTAGCCGTCGCCGACCGGGTGCCCGGCGTGCAGCTCGAGATAGGCGCAGAGGCTGTGGTTTTTGCCAAACGCCAGACACGGACTGGCGGGGTCGGCCGCGTGATGGTGCCCACCGCTGTAGGGCCGCGGCGGCACGACATCGGCCCAGCTGCCGTCGGCGCGGCGAGCCTTGAAGACGGCGACCGCCATGTCGGCGCGTGCGTCGGCAAAGTCGCCCTGCTCACGCAACATCCAGTAGATGCCGTCACCGCGGTGCTGCAGGAAGCGCCCACGGCCAAACGGGAAGTGGTAGATCGAGAAGTTGTCCGTTGGGATCTTCGATCCGGCCTCGGCCCAGTCGTTCGGCCGCTCGAGCAACGCCCAGCCCAGCCCGATCGCCGAGAGGCCGGTGTACGACGCGAGGTCGAAGTAGGCGTCCTGGCCGGGCGGGCGGTCCGACTTGCCGCAGCAGCTCTGCGCCGGCGTCAGATAGAACTGGTCGCCGCTGGAGCTGACGTGCGCCGTCAGCAGACGCGAGCGGACCCGCCGCGCGTACGCGACAAAGAGATCGCGGTCGGCGCCGGCGGTCAGGTGCGAGATGAACCACGCGGCGTGCATTGCCGAGGTCAGCGACCAGGCCTCTTCCTGTGAGCGCCCGGCGAAGGCGATGTCGCCGTCCGGCGCGGTACGTGCGACGACTCCGCGCATCAGAGCCCGCGCGGTGTTGCGCATCGTCGCGCTGCGACGCTCGGCCGGCAGCAGGGAGTAAGCGCGTGCGTACATCGACGCCACAAGCGCGTCGTATGCCGGCGGGTTGTCGGGTGGGTCGCTGAAGTCCGAGAGCTTTACCGAGTGCGGCCAGCCCTCAGGCGCCGCGGCCCACACGCTGTAGGCGTTCGAGCGCCCGGGCACCTGATGCTGCATCACGCGTAGCGTGCGGCGCAGCGCATCGGCACGATCGCGCAGGATCGCTCCAGGCGTCTTGCTACGCACGCCGCTGCGCAGCAGCTCGAGCACCTCGACCGCCTCGACGAGGTTCTTGTTGTAGCGGTACTTCACGCCGAATCTGCCGTCGTCGTAACGCATCCGCCGCAGGCGGGTGGCCCACGCAGCGCGGATCGCCTGGAACTCGTCGCGGTCGCCGTACTGCGAGTTCGCGAGGTTGTAGCCGGCCGCGACGAACATCCGGAAGAACACCCCCTGCGGGTGGATCTGCTTGTGCGCCATCCAGCCGTACGCGTTCATCGCAGCGCGGAAGTAGCTGTCGTCGCCGGTGCGGACGGCCTCGAGCAGCATCGCGTACGCGAGCGCGCCGTTGCCGTAGCCGCCCCAGACCGGCGTGCCCGACGGCCGCTGGAAGTTGCCGTCGGGCATCTGGTCATCGCGCCAGCCGTCGAGGATCGTGTCCGGGACGTCGCCGAGCGTGTGATCGGGCCGGGCCGCAGCCTCGGCCGATGGCGTGACGAACGCGAGCAACACGATCGCGGCGCCGAGCAGACAAACTTTTGCACGCATTTGCCGTTACCAACAAATGGTCGCTGCGGTTTGATGCGGCCGACGGGTGAAAAAACTTCGCCGCGCCGGCGCTACGGTCGCAGTCCGTGGAAGTCGAACTGAAAGCGATCGGCCCCAACCAGGTCGAACTGCTGCGCGAGCCGATGCTGGCGCTGCACCGCCACGAGGCATCGATCCAGCCGGCGCTCGGCCACGCCCCTGTACGCAGCGACGACGAGTTCTGGCAGCGCTACGCCGAGTGGTTCGTGCGCAGCTACCGGATCGGCGACGGCTTCTGCATCGTCGCGCTGAGCGGCGAGCAGGCGGTCGGCATGGTCTTCGGCGTCGTCAGGGAAGGCATCCTGGGCTTCGATGCCGGCGAACGGATCGGCTACATCGAGGACATCGCGGTGCTCGAGTCGTCGCGCGGCGACGGCGTGGGCAGCGCGCTGATGGAGCGGGCGCGCAGCGAGTTCGTCGCCCGCGGGCTCACAAGCTTTCAGCTCTCGACGGTGCCTAACAACGACGGCGCCCGCGCCTTCTACGCCAAGTTCGGCCTGCAGCCGGCGGCGCACCTGCTGATCGGCCAGCTCTAGCTGATCTCGCGAACTTCGGCGACGATCTCGTAGCGACCTGGCTTCGCGAGGATCTCGCGCACCGCGGTGACCGGCAGGTCGGCCAGCGAGGGGACGTCTGCCTCGCCCTCGGCAACCCCCGCGCGCTCGGCACGGCGGGCAAGGTGCACGGCCATCGACTCCCTGATCAGGCTCGCAATCGACCGGTTGCTGCGCTCAGCCTCGTCTCGGAAAGCTTCGTAGTCTTTTTCCGATACTGATAGTGATATAGTTTTCATATCGGTAACGATATCGGATTCATGGGGACCCGCCAGGCTGCGCCTCCCAGTCGCAACGAAAGTTGCGAAAGCGGCTGAAGCGGGATCGCAAGAGGCCAAGACCCGTTACGAACCTCGCAGTAGGAAATGGGCCTCGCCTCCGGCGGGGCCCGCTTCTTTGGTTACAGCCGCGCCTCGAGCAGTTTGATCTCGTCGCGCAGTTCGGCGGCGCGTTCGAAGTGCAGCTCTTCGGCCGCGGCGAGCATCGCTTCCTCGAGCTCGGCTAGGCGATTGTGCAGATCCTCGTCGGACAGTCCTGACAGCTCGGCTTCGCGCTTCTGCGCAGCCGCCTTGCGCACCGGCAGCTTCGATCCCGTCGGGATCATGTCCTGCAGCGCGCCGACGCGCTTCGCGATCGTCGTCGGCGTGATCCCGTGCTCGGCGTTGTGCGCTTCTTGAATGGCGCGACGACGGTCGGTCTCCAAAAACGTCTTGCGCATCGCCGCGGTCTCGCGGTCGGCGTACATCATCACCGTGCCGTTGACATTGCGCGCGGCACGGCCGACTGTCTGCAGCAGTGCGGTCTCGCCGCGCAGGAAGCCCTCCTTGTCGGCGTCGAGGATGCCGACCAGCGAAACCTCGGGCATGTCGAGACCTTCGCGCAGCAGGTTCACCCCCACCAGCACGTCGAACTCGCCGATCCGCAGGTCGCGGATGATCTCGATGCGCTCGAGCGTGTCGACGTCGCTGTGCAGATACCGCACCTTGAAGCCCAGCTCCGTGAGGTACTCGGTGAGATCCTCGGCCTGTTTCTTGGTCAGCGTCGTCACCAGCGTGCGCTCGTCGTCGTCGATGCGCTTGCGGATCTCGTTCATCAGGTCGTCAACTTGGTTGCGCGTCGGGCGCACGATGATCTGCGGATCGACGACGCCGGTCGGGCGCACGATCTGCTCGGCGATCCGCGAGGAGTGGTTGCGTTCGAACTCGCCGGGCGTCGCCGACACGAACACCACCTGGTCCACGTCGTCGAGGAACTCGTCGAAGGTCTGCGGACGGTTGTCGAGCGCGCTCGGCAGACGGAAGCCGTACTCCACCAGCGTCTCCTTGCGCGCTCGGTCGCCTTTGTGCATCGCGCCGATCTGCGGGACGGTCTGATGCGACTCGTCGATCATCGTCACGAAGTCATCGGGGAAGTAGTCGAGCAGGCAGTACGGGCGCTCCCCCGGCTGGCGGCCGTCGAGGTGGCGCGAGTAGTTCTCGATTCCGCCGGTGAACCCGAGCTCGCGCATCATCTCCATGTCGTAGCGCGTGCGCTGCTTCAGCCGCTGCGCCTCCAGTAGCTTGCCCTGCTGTTCGAACTGCGTCAGCCGCTCCGTCAGCTCGGCGCCGATCGTGCCGAGCGCACGCTCGATGATGTCGCGGCTGGTCGCGTAGTGGGTCGCCGGCCACAGCGAGACGTAGTCGATGTTGCCGAAGTGCTCGCCGGTCAGCGGGTCGAAACGCTCGATCGACTCGATCTCGTCGCCGAACAGCTCGATCCGGTACGCGCTGTCCGCGTAGGCCGGGAACAGCTCCACCGTGTCGCCGCGCACGCGGAACGCGCCACGCTCGAGCACCGTGTCGTTACGCCGGTACATCATGTTCACCAGCTTTTCGAGCACCTGCTCGCGCGGCGTCTCCTCGCCGACGGCGAACAGCAGGTGCGAGTGCTCGTAGGCGTCCGGCGAACCGAGGCCGTAGATGCAGGAGACGCTGGCGACGACGATCGTGTCGCGGCGCGTGAACAGCGCGGCGGTGGCGGCGTGGCGCAGCCGGTCGATCTCTTCGTTGACGGCGCTGTCCTTGTCGATGAACAGGTCGCGGCTGGGCACGTAGGCCTCGGGCTGGTAGTAGTCGTAGTAGCTGACGAAGTACTCCACCGCGTTCTCCGGGAAGAACTCGCGCAGTTCACTGCAGAGCTGGGCGGCCAGCGTTTTGTTGTGCGCGATCAGCAGCGTCGGGCGCTGGATCTGCTCGATCACCGTCGCCATCGTGAAGGTCTTGCCGGTGCCGGTCGCGCCGAGCAGCGTCTGGAAGCGCTCGCCGGCCTCGATCCCCTCGACCAGCGCGTCGCGCGCCGCCGGTTGGTCGGCGGTCGGCTCGTATTCGCTGTTCAAAACGAACTTTCCGGCGGTCCTCGTAGCCATCGCGTCAGGTTACGACTTCGCGACGGTCGTCTCGGCCGGTTCTTAAGATTGCGGACGATGAGGGCAAGGATCGCGTTCGCAATCTGCTTTTCCGCCGCCGCGCTGTTGTGCGCGGCGCCAGGAGCACAGGCCGACACCGCCACGCTCGGGCAGATCGCTCCGACCGGAGCGACCGGCAGCGGCGACGAAGTCGCCTTCGTGCAGACGAACTCCGGCGCCGCGCCTTCGTACCAGGCGCCCTACGACGGGACCGTCACAGCCTTCGCCTTCCGCGCCGGCACCAGCTTCGCGCTCGACGGCTCCGACTACGTGCGGCTGCAGGTCTTCCGACCGATCGGCGCGGGCGCGATGACGCTCGTCGGGCTTGGGCCGAAGGTCTCTTTGGTTGCGCAGTCGCCGGGCTCACGCGTCGAGGCCCCGGCTTCGATCGCGGTCAAGGCGGGCGACCTGATCGGCGGGCTGTTCAAGGCAACGCAGGAGGGCAACACCACGCCGCTGTTCGTGACCGCCGCCGGCGGCGACCTGCCGCAGCAGGCGTCTTCGCCGCTCGTTCCGGTTGGCAGCGCCACCGGCGTCTCCGACACCGCGCCGAACCAGCGTGTGAACATCGAAGCCACTCTCTCCTACACCCCGCCCCCGCCGCCGTTCGCCGACGTCTTCCCACCGGCGATCACCCACTTCAAAACGCTCTTCAAGCGCTTCCGCTTCAAGCCGAAGGGCGCGGTGGTCTCGCGCCGCGCGCACCCGGGCACGACGATCAGCCTGATCCTCTCCGAGCCCGCGACAGTGACGTTCGCGGTCGACAAGCTGTTCCGCGGCAAGATCACGAACGGCGTCTGTAAGAAGGCCGGCGTGAAGAACCGCAAGCACCGGCGTTGTACGAAGACGATTCGCGTGCACGCGTTTGCCCGTGCACTGGCGACCGGCGCGAACGAGCTCTTCTACTCGGCGCGCTATCTCGACCCCAAACAGCGCATCGGCATCCTGCGGCCGGGGCCCTACCGGATGACGGCGGTGGCCACCGATTACGTCGGCAACGCATCCGCGCCAGAGACCCTGAACTTCAAGGTCCGGCACTAGCGTCCACACGCCGCCCGCCGGCTTCCGTAAAATCGAGTAGATGCGTCGATTGCTCGGATCACTGCTCGCCGCGGGTTTTGCGCTCGCCTTGTTCGCGCCTGTCACCGACGCGTCGGTGACGATCGGCTACAGCCCCTCCCTGCCCGCCGGCGGCGCAGGCGGCTGCATCATCACGACGCAGTGCACGTACTTCCAGGCGGCCGACGCCGGTTCGCCGACCTTCAACATCACGCAGGCCGGCGTCGTCACCAGCTTTCAGATCAACGAGGGCACCAACATGCTCGGCATCAACACCGCGCAGTTGAAGGCGTTCCGGCCCAACGGCGGCAGCACTTGGAAGGTGATCGGCGAAGGCCCGGTCGCGCCGATGTTCGTCGGTTGCTGCGGCGCGTTGGCGACGATCATGCCGGCGCGCATCTCGGTGCAGCCCGGTGATCGCCTTGGCGTCGGCCTACATCTCGCCGGAGACACGGCCTGGGACGTCGGCACCGGATCGGGATCTGACGTCGTAGTGCGAGTCTCCGGACTCGACCTGCACAGCGGCGACGTCGTGACTCCGCTCAATCTGATCGCAACGGGTAACCGCATGCTCAACCTGGTCGCGCACATCGAGCCGGATGCCGACGGAGACGGCTACGGCGACGAAACGCAGGATCTCTGCCTCGGCAACGCCGCGAAGGGCGGAGTCGGCTGCAGCGGTTATGTGCTCGGGTCCAACTTCCAGCGGCCATACTCGGCCAACGGCGGCTGCTCGTCACCGCCATGCCTGATCCTCAACGACCTGCTCAGCGGCCAGATGGCCGCAGCGCCCGCACGCGGCGTGATCGTTCGCCTGCGCGTCTTCGATGTCGCCGCCGACACCTATGTGGCTCGCGTGCTCCGGCCCGAGGGCAGCGATCTGCGCTCAGTTGAATCGAGCCCGCCGCTTTCGACGAGCGGCACCCAAAAGCTTGCGACGCTGAACGGGCTGCGCATCCCGATCCAGTCCGGAGACCTGATCGGCTGGGTCTCGGGCAGCGGCGGCAATCACGCCGCCTATCTGGAAGCGGGCCGTGCCGAGGCGAAGATCATCAACCCGGCGCCGGGCGCCGGAAGCCTTGGCACGCCGGCCTTCATTAGCTTTGCCGAGGAGCTGCTCGCAGGCGCCGACGTCGAGTCGGACGTCGACGGTGATGGATATGGCGACGAGACGCAAGATGCGTGCGCGTCGGATCCTTCGACACAGGGCGCCTGCCCGACGCCTGCGATCTCGGCGCTCAAGGCAAGCCCGCCGAAGTTCAGGGTCGCGCCGCACGGCGCGGTGATCGCCAAGGGCACGACTTTCAAGTTCAAACTGTCGGTCGCCTCGTCGATCAGCTGGGTCGTCAGCATTCAGAAGATCGGCCGCCGCCAAGGCAAGCACGGCTGTGTCAAGCAGACCGCCAAGAACCGCACGAAGAAGTCCTGCAAGCTGTTCGTGGTGGTCCACCACTTCGTGCGGACCGCGGCCGCCGGTGCGAACAAGTTCGCTTACTCCGGGCGTTACAAGCACGGCCGCAGCAAGGCAAAACTGAAGCCCGGCACCTACAAGCTGACCGGCACGCCGTCGAGCAGCGCATCGCACGTGATCGGCAAATCGAAGGCGACGACCTTCAGAGTCATCCGCTAGCTTGGCCTGATGGCCCAGCGACTTTCAGCGGAAGCCGTTCAAAACGCGACCGGGCGCGACTGGGACGAGTGGTTCGCATATCTCGACAGCCAAAACGCGGCCGATCTGACTCACAAGGAGATCGTTGCGCTGCTTGGCGCCGACGGCGGCGTCGAGAGCGGCTGGTGGTGCCAAGGCATCACCAACGAGTTCGAGAAACACATCGGCCGCCGGATCGTCGGCTCGACCACCGACGCCGACTTCCAGATCGGCGTGCAGCAGACCTTCCCGCTCGACGGCGACGCGGCCTGGGATCTTGTGACCTCACCTGATGGCGCCGGCGAGTGGCTGGGCGCGGACGGCCCGGCGCCGCGCGAGCCCGGAGACACGGTGACCTCCAGCGACGGCCACGAGTACGAGTTGCGCACGATCAAGCCGGGCGAGCGCATGCGCCTACGCCGCACCGACGGCGAAACGGGCGCAACCAGCACCGTGCAACTGACGCTGGTTCCGGGTAAGACCGGCACTTCGATCCACTTTCATCACGACGGCCTGGCCGATGGCGACGAGCGCGAAAAGATGCGCGCTCACTGGAAGACGGTCGCCGACCGGCTCCTCTCAATCGTTTGAACGCAGCGTTTATACCGAAAGCTCGCGCGCGTACTCGCGCTTGTACTGGTCGCGCGCTTTCAAAACGTTTTTGACGTACTCGCGGGTCTCCGGAAACGGGATCTCCTCGGCGTCCTTGATCGTGCCGCCGCTGTTGCCGCTCTGTTTGAGCCACTCGTCCACGCGGCCCTCCCCTGCGTTGTACGCCGCCAGCGCCGTCAGCACGTCGCCGTCGTAGCGATCGATCAGATAGCGCAGGTAGTAGGCGCCGTACGAGATGTTCACCTGCGGCGTCGCGAGGTCCTTGGTCGTGAACTTCGTGCCGCCGCTGCGATTCGCGATGAAATCCGCCGTCGCGGGCAGGATCTGCATCAGGCCCTGGGCACCGGCGTCCGACTCGCGCGGGCGGAAACGCGACTCCTGGTAGATCACCGCCGCGATCAACGCCGGATCCAAATTCTTCTGGCGCGCCTGCTGGCGGATGATGTCGTCGTGACGCAGCGGCAGCGCGAGCTCGCGGTAGCCCTTCTCGAGCGTGTGCGCGACGACGAAGCCGATCGCGCCGACGATCACGATCACGAAGACGAATCCGAAAAGGCGGCGGCGCAACACTGAGCGCCCGCGCGCCGGTCTTGCCGAGCGGGCTGCCATGACGTGAGATTCTGTCAACCGCGTCGGCGCGGCCGTCCGGCTACTCGCGTTCGTTCTGCAAAGCGATGCATTCGGCGACCGCCGCATCCATGCGCCGCGCCAGCTGATCGACGTCGCCGTCGTTGACGACGACCACGTCGGCACGCTCGGCCTTCTCGGACTGCGGCAGCTGACGCTCGTCGCGTGCGGCGAGCTCTTCGTGGCCACGCTCGGCCGCTCGCTGCTTACGCAGCTCGTCGTCAATGATCACGACGATCGTCTTGTCGAACGCCTGGTCCATCCCGGCTTCGAACAGCAGCGGCACCTCGACGACGACCGCTTCCGGCGGACTCTTCGCGCTCACGTGTTCGTCACGGAAACCGATGATCCGCCGGCCGACGCGCGGCCATGTGAGCTGCTCTAGCCAGACGCGTGCTTCTGGCTCCGCGAAGACCTCGCGGGCGACCGCGTCGCGATCGACCTCGCCGTCGACCACCACCTCGTCGCCCAGCCGCTCGCGCAGCAATGCGATCACTTCCGGATCCTCGTAGATGTCGTGCACGGCCTGATCGGCCGAAAGCGTCGGCACGCCGAGCTTCGCCAGCTCGGCGAGCGCGGTCGACTTTCCGGCGGCGACGCCGCCGGTCAGTCCGATGAAAACCATGTGTCCGCGTGGCCGTGGCCGGCCATCGTCGTTACTCGGAGGGAGTCTCTTCGCCGTCGGCCGGCTCGGCCTCGACAGCCTCGGCCAGCGCCTCTTCGGCGACGGCCTCTTCGAGCTCGGCGGCCGCTTCGACGATCTCTTCGACGTCTTCGGCGACTGCCTCTTCGATCGCGGCCTCGGCGACGGCGGCCTCGGCGATCTCTTCGACGATCTCCTCCTCGAGTTGCTCCTCGAGCGCCTCGGCCTGCTCGGCCTCCTCGCCCGTCAGCTCACCGGATTCGATCGCTTCGTCGATCGCCTCTTCAACGGCCTCGACCTCGGCGACGTCTTCCGCGACGGTCTCCTCGATCGCAGCTTCGACCTCGGCGGCAGCGACAACCTCTTCGGCGATCGCCTCGGCCGCGGCCTCTTCGATCA
>JBOGYW010000067.1:0-12628 GCA_050696815.1 Solirubrobacterales bacterium
GTCCAGGTGTAGAGCTCGCCGCCGGCGTCGTGCACCGCCTTCACGAGTCGCGGCGTGACGACGGCGTGGAATGCCATCACGGCGTCGATCTCGCCGCGCTGCAGCATGCCGGCCACCCGCGCCGGCTGGCGTGCGCGGTGTTTCGCGATGCCGGCCGCAAGCAGCGGCTTGACGACGCTGGGCATCGCCAGGTAGTCGCGTGAGACCTTTGGGATCGTGATGCCAAGTCGCGGGCGCGGCCCGGTCTTCGGCGCGTGCTCGCGGATCAGCTGCAGGCTCTCGTGGTACATCGTCGTGATCGTCGTACGTCCGGTCAGGTCGCGCTCGGCCAGCGCGTCGAGCAGCTGCAGCTCGAAGCCGCGGTGCTTCATGTCCACGTCCAGGCCGATCGCGCTGAACTCTTCACGCGCCAGGTGGTCGAGGCCGGCTTCGAGCGTCAGCAGCGTGCTGCCCGCGCGCTCGGCGGCGTCCTCCGGATCATGCGCGATCACCAGATCGCCGCCGGGGTAGGGGTGGCGGATGACGTCGAACTCGATCATGTCGACGTTGAGGTCGCGCGCTACGTCGAAGCTCGCGATCGTGTTGCCTGCCTCGATCGTGTGGGCACCCTTGTGGCCGATTCGCTTCATCTAAAGCGAGGATAAGGCCGTCGCGGACCTAGCCAGTCCATTCGGCGGGCCACAGCACAGGACCCGGCGTGACTCCGGCCGGAGCCAGCTCCGCGACCTGGAAGGCGTCGGACGGTACTTCCATCTCGGTCGTCAGACCGCGCGCGCCGGCCGGGCGAAAGCCGCAGGCGGCGAGAAAGGCCGGCGGGCCGATCGCGACGACGCATTCGAAGTCGAGCTTGCGCGCGCGTTCGAGGCCCATGCGCACGAGCGCCGTGCCGAGTCCGCCGCGCTGGTGGTCGGGCAGGATCGCGATCGGCCCCAGCGCGAGCGCCTCGGACTCGCCGGCGGTGACGCGCGTAAGCAGCGCGTGGGCGACGAGTTGCTCCTCCTGTTGCACCACGAGCGACAGCTCCGGTACCCACGACTCGCTGCCGCGCAGGCGCGTCACCACCTCGGCTTCGGAGGCGTCGTCGAACGCCGCGACGTGAATCGCCGCGATCTCCGGTTCGTCGCCGGGCTGTTCTGGCCGCACGATCGCCATCGCGGCGAGGCTAGAAGATCGAACTACTGGTTGTCGAGCGGCAGCGCGCTCGCCGCGGCCGCGGTCTTGACGGCACCGCCTGGAGCACTGTCGTACCACGACTTCAGCAGCGGCAACGGGTCGATCGCATGGCCGCCGAACTGCCACGGCCCGTCGACCCAGACTTCGAAGTGCAGGTGTGGGCCGCTCGCGTCGCCGGTCGCGCCGACGCGGCCGAGCACCTGGCCGGTCTTCACAGCCTGGCCCTGCGTCACGGCCGTCGAGCCCTTCTGTAGATGCATGAAGACGTAGTCGCGGCCGTCGCTGCTGTGCAGCACCACGTAGTAACCGGCACCCGCGGCCTGGTACTTGACCCAGCTGATCGTGCCGGCGTGCGGCGCGACCAGCGTCGTGCCCTCGTCGGCGACGACGTCCTGGCCCTGATGCGTGTGGCCGGGGCGACCGGCGCCGAAGCGCGCGCCGTCGCCACCGAAGCTGAACGGGCCGGCGACCGGAAAGCGATGTTCGCTGAGGCTGAACTCGAGCCAGCTGTGTACGCCTGCAGCGCGCCCGGCGCGGCGGCCCTTGGCGTCGGTCGCGACGAGCCGCAGCTTGTACTTGCCCGCGCTGGATACGCCGAGCTCGGCCTGCGTGAGCTTCGTCGTCTGCAGCACCTTTGTGCGGTGTACGCCCAGCTGGAGAGTCTTGATGTAGCCGCCACCGCCGTTGCGCACCACGAGCTGAACGCGCACGCGCGACGCGCGTGACTTGACGCGGTAGCGCAGCGTCAGCGGGCGGCCGTCGTCGAGCAGCGTCGTGGTGCTGAGCTTGCTGCCGGTGATCACGGGCCGAGGTGTCTTGCGTCGCTTCTTTTTAGACTTCTTCTTTGGCGCTTTATCAACGGGCGCGTTCGGCTGAACGCCTCCCGTGTTCGAAGCTGCCTGGTAGCCGACGCCGCCGGTGAGCGGCAGGGCGTGGGCCTGGGCTGCGCAGGCGAGTAAGACGAGCAGCCATGTGGCTGCCGCCAGCGCAGATCTGAGTATGTGCCGGTCGAGTCCCATCGGTTCGGCGGCGGGTCCGTCCCCACCTACACCCTTAATGCGATTGTCGGTGGGATGTCGCGCCGAATGAGGCGATGGGTGCTGTCTTGCAGCGGTCGGCTAGCCGAGCGAGCTGGCGAGCGCGCGTCCCGCGGTGCGCCCGCTGAACAGGCAGCCGCCCAGAAATGTGCCCTCGAGCGCGCGGTATCCATGCATTCCTCCGCCGCCGAATCCGGCAACTTCGCCGGCCGCGTAGAGGCCGCTCAGGACCTCGCCGCTCTCGTGCAGCACCCGGCCCTCGAGGTCGGTCTGCAGACCGCCGAGTGTTTTGCGCGTAAGGATGTGCAGCTTGATCGCGATCAGCGGTCCGGCGCCGGAGTCGAGCAGCTTGTGCGGAGCGGCGACGCGGGTGATGCGGTCGGGGCGGTAGGTGCGCGCGGCCCGGATCGCCGTGATCTGCATGTCCTTGCTGTAGCTGTTGTCGAGTTCGCGGTCGCGCGCCACGACTTCGCGGGTCACGGCTTCGCGGTCGAGCAGCGGAGCTGGAGTGAGACGGTTCATGCCGTCGATCAGCTTGTCGAGGTCGCGCTCGATCACGAAATCGGCGCCGCGATCCATGAACTTCGCGACCGGGCCGGGCACGCTGCGGCTGAGCCGCGTCTTGACGACCTGGCGGATGTTCTGCTCGGTGATGTCGGGGTTCTGCTCCGAGCCCGAGAGCGCGAACTCCTTGGCGATGATCTTCTTCGTAAGGACGAACCAGGTGTGGTCGTGGCCGGTCTGGCAGATGTGTTCGAGCGTGCCGAGCGTGTCGAAGCCGGGGAACAGCGGCACCGGCAGTCGCTTGCCCGTCGCGTCGAGCCACAAGGACGACGGCCCGGGGATGATGCGGATGCCGTGACCGGACCAGATCGGGTCCCAGTTGCGCATGCCTTCGACGTAGTGCCACATGCGGTCGCGGCCGATCAGGTTGGCGCCGGCCGACTCGCTGATGCCGAGCATCCGGCCGTCGACGTGGGCCGGCACCCCGCAGATCATGTTCTGCGGCGCCGGGCGCATGCGCTCGGGCCAGTTCTCGCGCACGAGGTCGAAGTTGCCGCCGATCCCTCCGGAGCTGACGATCACGGCCTGCGCCTCGGCGGCGAACTCGCCCGTGATCTGGCGGGAACTGTCCTCGCCGCGCGCGATCGAGCTCGGCGCGAGCACGCTTCCGCGCACGCCGGTGACGGTGCCGCCTTCCAGCACGAGTTCGTCGACGCGGTGGCGGAAGGCGAACTCGACCAGACCGCGTTCCTCCGCCGCGCGCACGCGGCCGATGAACGGCATCAAGACGCCGGGGCCGGTGCCCCAGGCGACGTGGAACCGCGGCACCGAGTTGCCGTGACCGATCGCCCCGTAACCGCCGCGCTCTGCCCAGCCGGGGTAGGCGAGCACGCGAATGCCCTGCTCGCGCAGCCACGCGCGTTTCTCCTCGCTTGCGAAGTGCACATAGGCCTCGGCCCACCTGCGCGGCCACTCGTCGTCCGGCCGGTCGAAGGCGGCAGTGCCGAGCCAGTCCTGCCAGGCGAGATCGAACGAATCTTTTACGCCGGCGCGCTTCTGTTCGGGTGTGCCGACGAGGAACAGCCCGCCGAGCGACCAGAACGCCTGGCCGCCGAGTGACTGCTCGGGCTCCTGATCGATCACGAGCACGCGCTTGCCGGCGTCGGCCAGCTCCGCGGTGGCGACAAGCCCGGCGAGTCCCGCGCCGACGACGATCGCGTCGGCCTTGTACGAACTCCCGTTCATCGACGGCAGGTTATCCGATTGCAGTACCGCCTGGTACCAGAACCTGGACGGGCGCTCGACGGCCTCGCCATCGCGGTGCGGGACTAACCTCAAACGGTGACGACGGACAGCGCCACGAACCGCTCTGAAGGGACCGCCGCGCCGCCGAGCGACCGGCGGCAATCAGAGTTTCGCTTCACCCGCGCAGCGATCTCCGCGACCTGCGAGATCGAGTTCGGCTACCGCCTCGACGACGGCACGGAGCTGGTTGAGCACATCGCAATCCCGGTTGCCGAGCCGCTGAGCGCTGCTCGGTTGGAGGAGCTCGGCGCGCTCGTAGACGTCTTGCACTGGGTGGCCGGCGTCAGCTACTTCAAGGCGTCCGTCGCCGACCGGCTGGAGTTCGACGGCCCCCGGCCGACCGCGGCCCAGGCGGCGTTGATTCAGGCGATCTACTCCGAAGGACTCGGCGAGTTCGCCTACGTCAACGAGCTCGACGAACTGCCCAACCCGCTGATCGCTGGTCCGCCGGCTGAACCGCGCCCGCAGTCGCCGGAAGCCGGCACCGGCAGCCTCGTGGCGATCGGCGGCGGCAAGGACTCGATCGTCGCGCTGGCTGCCGCACAGCTCACTAGTGGTGACCGCGCGCTGTTTTCCGTCGGTGACCCGGTGCCGATCCACGCGACCGCCGAGGTCGCCGGCCTGCCGCGGCTGATCGCGACGCGCAAGCTCGATCCCCGGCTGTTCGAACTGAACGCCGAAGGTGCGCCGAACGGGCATGTCCCGATCACCGCCATCGTCTCGCTGATCGGTGCGATCACGGCGACCGCCAACGGCTTCGCGAACGTCGTCATGGCGAACGAGCGCTCGGCGTCGAGCGGCAACGTTCAGCACTACGGGATCGACGTCAACCATCAGTTCAGCAAGGGTCTGCGCTGCGAGCGACTGCTGATCGCAGCGATCGCCGACAGCGGTACGCCGGTGCGCTACTTCTCGATCCTGCGTGGCGCCTCTGAGCTGTTGATCGCGCGCGCGTTTGCGCAGCTGACCGAGTACCACCACGCCTTCACCAGTTGCAACACCGTCTTCAAGATCGACGAGCGCGAGCGCGGCACCTCATGGTGCGGCGACTGCCCGAAATGCCGCTTCGTGTTTCTCGCGCTGGCGCCGTTCATGACGCCGGACGCACTGGTTGCGATCTTTGGCAAGAACCTGCTGGACGACGCCGCCCGGTACGACGAGTTCGCCCGGCTCGCCGATGTCGGCGGCTTCAAGCCGTTCGAATGCGTCGGCGAAACCGACGAGGCGGTCGCCGCATTTCAGCTGCTCGCCGGGCAGCCGGCGTGGAGCGACGCCGCCGTAGTGCGCCGCTTCGCCGAAGAAGTGCTGAAATCGGCGCCGCACGCCGATCCGGCGGCTCAGCTTGCGTGGTCGAGCGACCACGAAATTCCCGAGGAGTTCGAAGTTGCCGCACGCGAGCTACTCGGAGCTTGACGGCAAGCGCATCGGGCTCTGGGGGCTGGGGCTCGAAACGCTCTCGTTCGCCCGCAGGCTGCCCGAGCTCGCTCCCTCGGCGACGATCGTCGCTGCCGTCTCCGACGCTCCACAGACCACCGCTCCGCCGGAGCTCGCCGGGATCCCGGTCGGCGGCGAGGACACAATCGCCGCATCCTTCGCGGACGTAGACCTGGTCGTTCGTTCGCCCGGCGTCTCGATCTACCGCCCGGAGCTACAGCAGCTGGTTGCATCGGGCACGCATGTCACCACCGCGACCGCACTGTGGTTCAAACGGCCGCACCCAGCCCCGGTCGTGGCCGTCACCGGCACGAAGGGCAAAAGCACCACGGCCAGCCTGATCGCGCACCTGTTCGCCGCGGCGGGCGTGCGCGCGGAACTGGCCGGCAACATCGGCCGGCCCGCGCTCGAGCTCGAGTTCGAGCCGGTCCCGGAGTTCTACGTGATCGAGCTCTCGAGCTACCACACGGCCGACCTGGCGGTGGGGGCGGAGACGGTCGTGTTCACGAATCTGCACAAGGAGCACGCAACCTGGCACGGCGACGGCGAGACCTACTTCGCCGACAAGCTGCGGCTCGCGCGGTTGCCTCAGCTCGAGCGCGCGGTCGTCAATGCCGAGGACGCGCGGCTGATGCGGGAGACGGACGAGCTGCCGCGCGTGCTGTACGGGTCGTCGCAGCGTTTTCACGTCGCCGGCGACGGCGTCGTGCGCGACGGCGAACCGTTCATCGCCGCCGGGCAGTTTCCGTTGCCCGGACGCCACAACCTGCTCAACCTCTGCGCGGCGTTGACGACGCTCGAAGCGCTCGGCACGGAGCTAGCCACCGATCAGGCCGCCGCCGCGCTTGCCGATTTCAGCGCGCTGCCGCACCGGCTCGAAGCCGTGCCGACCGGCGACGGGATTCTCTGGATCGACGACAGCATCTCGACCACACCCGAGTCGTCGATCGCCGCGATCGAAGCCTTCGCCGGCCGCCCGATCGTGCTGCTGGCGGGCGGCCACGATCGCGGCCAGGACTACGCCGCGCTCTGCGAGAAGCTGCGCGCGATCGACGCCGCGGTGATCTGCCTGCCCGAAACCGGCTCGCGCATCGAGCAGCAGGCAGAAGCGGCCGGAGTCGCCGAGGCCAAGCGCTTCGCCGCCGCCGACCTGACCGAGGCCGTCGGCATCGCGCGCGGCCTGGTGCCGGCGAACGGCGTCGTGCTGCTCTCGCCCGGCGCGCCGAGTTTCGCCCAGTTCAACTCATATGCCGAACGTGGTGATCTGTTCAGCGCGCTGGCGCGCGCCGGCAGCTAGTCGCCGCCGCCGAACGCCGCGAGCAGTTTGCGCGCGCCGGCCTTGTGCAGCGGGTCGTTCAGGTTGCCGCACTTCGGCGACTGGATGCAGCTCGGACAGCCGCTTTCGCACGGGCACTCGGCGATCAGCCGCAGCGCGTCGGCGGTCAGCCGTTCGAACTGGTCGTAGCCGCGGCGCGTGATGCCGACGCCGCCGGGGTGGCCGTCGTAGATGAAGATCGTCGGCTGGCCGGTCTGCGGGTGGAACGCCGTCGAGAGGCCGCCGATGTCCCAGCGGTCGCACATCGCGATCAGCGGCAACACCGCGATCTGGGAGTGCTCGGCCGCGTGCAGCGAACCCTGCAGCACGTCCAGCGGCAGCTCCTCGGCGGTCGGGACGTCGCCCATCGTGTACCAAAGCGCCTGTGTCACGAACTGCTGCGCGGGCAGGTCCAGCGCTTCCAGCGAAAGCACCTCGTGATCGGCGACGGTCTTGCGCTGGAAGGCGATCACCTGCTCGGTCACCGCGACGTCGCCGAAGTTCAGCGTCAGCGTGCCGCCGCCGGTGGTCTCGAGCGTGCGCGACGCGCGGGTGCTCTCGATGTAGGTGTCGATCTCGACCTTTGGCTGCGTGTACCACTCACCGTCGAATGGGCGCGCGACGACGGTGCGCGAGTCGAGGTCGAGTTCGTCGATCTCGTACGAGCGGCCGAGGTGCAGATAGATCGCGCCGGGGTGGACGTTCGTGAACGCGCGTTCGCCCTCGACGGTGCCCATCACTTCGCCGTTCTCGCTGTCGACGATGTGGAACGTGTCGGCACCGGCGCTGCGCAGCGCGATCCGCGCCGCCGGGAAGTCGTCGCCGCGTGGCAGGTAGCGGCCGTCGACCTCGCGCAGCGCCGCCGCTGCGACCAGGCGATCCGCGAACTCGCTCATCGTCTCGCCGAAGAACTCGCTGTCGGCCTTGCGCAGCGGCAGTTCGTAGGCGGCAGCATGCAGATGGCGCAGGTGGATCGAGTCGTTCCACGGATCGAGGATCGCGGCCTCGACCGGGCGCTGCAGGAACTCGTCTGGGTGGCGACAGAAGAACTGATCAAGAGCGTCCTCGCCGGCGATGTAGATCGCCAGACCTTCGCGGTCGCGGCCGGCGCGGCCCCACATCTGCCGCAGCGACGCCACCGTGCCCGGGAACGTCGTGCAGATCGCCGCGTCGAGTGAGCCGATGTCGATGCCGAGCTCGAGCGCGCTGGTCGCGACGACTGCTCGCAGCTCGCCGGCTGCGAGACGCTGCTCGATATCGCGGCGCTGTTGTGCGGTGTAGCCCGCGCGGTACGGCACGATCGACTCTGCCAGGTCAGGCCGGTCGGCGAGCATGTCGGCGGCGAAGCGGCGGATCAGCTCGACGCCGCGGCGCGACTTCATGAACACGATCGTGCGCACCTCGGCGCGCACCAGTCGTACGAGCAGCGACGCTGCTTCGCCGAGCGCGCTGCCCCGGCGGCCGGAGAGTTCATCGAGCAGCGGCGTGTTCCAGATCACGATCTCGCGGTCGGCCCGCGGGCCGCCGTCGCGGTCGACCAACGCGAACGGCTCGCCGGTCAGGCGCTCTGCGAGCTGCAACGGGTTGGCGATCGTCGCGCTCGTCAGGATGAAGCGCGGGCGCGTTCCGTAGGCGGCTGCCAGACGGCGCAGTCGCATCAGAACGTTGCTGACATGCGAACCGAAGACGCCGCGGTACACGTGCGACTCGTCGACGACGACCCAGGCGAGGTTGGCGAAGAAGTCGGCCCACTGCTTGTGGTTGGGCAGGATCCCCTGGCTGAGCATGTCGGGGTTGCTGAGCACCAGGTTGGACTTCTCGCGAACCGCCTTGCGTTCCGCGCCCGGGGTGTCGCCGTCGTAGATCGCGTGGCGCACGATGCTCTGGCGGCCGCGCTTCATTCCGGCGCCGAGCTGCCCGAGCTTGCGCGCCTGGTCCTGGGCGAGCGCCTTCGTGGGATACAGATAGAGCGCGCGCGCCTGTGGGTCGTGGGCGAGCGTGTGCAGCACCGGCAGGTTGAAGCACAGCGATTTGCCGCTCGCCGTGCCGGTCGTGACGATCACGTTTCCGCCCTCGGAGATGCCGGCGCCGAGCGCTTCGTCGAAGCACTGCAGCTGATGGCCGTAGAGCTGCTCGATGCCGTTCGCCGCGAGCGCCTCGCGAACGGCCGGGTGCAGTTCGCTCGGCAGGTCGGTCAGGAACGGCGCTTGGCCGTCCTCGTGCGCCAGCTCGACGAGCTGCTCCGGGCGCTCCGACTCCTCGTCGCCCGAGACCAGTGATTCCCAGCGGGTCTGCGGCACCCGTTGGATTCTACGGTTGGTTCAATTGGCCCTGGTAGATCGCCCCGAGCCAGACGGCGCGCAGCGTCTCGATCACCGCGTCGCTCGCAATTGAGGGCTGTTCGCCGATGAAGGTGCCGTGCAGCACGCCTTCGTTCATCGAGATCAACGCGATCGCAAGGTCGCGCGCAGGCGGGCCGTCGGGCGCACCGCCGCGGTCGCGCTCATCGTCGATCGCCTGCGCCGCCATCTTCACCCAGCGCTCGCGCACGTTGTTCCACAGTTTTCGCACTTCCGGATTGCTGGCCTGTGCCTCGGCGCCGGCGAGCATCACCGGCCGGTGCGCCTGAAAGATCGTGAAGTAGGCGCTGATCGCGACGCGCAGGCCTTCGGCCGGGTCGTCGACCAGATGCACACGCGCGTCGTCGCTGACGGCGTCGGCTTCGACCATCAGCCGGTCGAGCAGCGTCAGCAGCACCGCTTCCTTCGAAGGGAAGTAGAAGTAGAAGCTCGAGCGCGAGATGCCTGCGCCGCTCGCGAGGTCGTCGATCGAGATCTCGTGAAAACGCTCGCTCTGCAGCAGCTTCTCGAGTGTTTCGAGGATCGCGCGCTCGCGCTCGTCGCCACTCGCGCGACGTGCGCGACGGCTGCGGCCGGCGGGGGCGGCGGTGGTCGGAGATCCTGCTTCCATACCTCTAACTATACAGACTGTTGAGAAAAATCGACAAGTTGTTGACAAACTCGACACGGTGTTGATAAACTGGTCGCAGCTTCTCAGCCCACCCCAGAAAAAAAGCGAGCTTCCCCAATGCCCACAGCCACGCCCTCTGCCCCGCAGACCGACACCGTGATCGAGCACCTCGACGTTCTGATCGTCGGCGCCGGACTGTCCGGAATCGGCGCCGCACGCAATCTGCAGAAGGCCTTCCCGCACAAGAGCTACGCGATCCTCGAGTCGCGCGGCGCGATCGGCGGCACCTGGGATCTCTTCCGTTACCCGGGCATCCGCTCGGACTCGGACATGTTCACGCTCGGCTACCGCTTCCGCCCGTGGACCGGCGCGCAGTCGCTGGCCGACGGCGACGCGATCCGCGGCTACATCCGCGACACGGCGCAAGAGAACGGCATCGATCAGCACATCCGCTTCAACAGCCGCCTCGTCGGCGCGTCGTGGTCCAGCGACGAGAGTCGTTGGACGATCGACGTGCTCAATCCCGAGACCGGCGAAGAGTCACAGATCAGCTGCAACTTCCTGCACATCTGCAGCGGCTACTACCGCTACGACCAGGGGTTCCTGCCGGAGTTCGAGGGCATCGAGAGTTTCAAGGGCCAGGTCATCCACCCGCAGCACTGGCCGGAGGACCTCGACTACAGCGGCAAGCGCGTCGTCGTGATCGGCAGTGGCGCGACGGCGGTGACGCTCGTCCCGGCGATGGCCCCGACGGCCGAGCATGTGACGATGCTGCAGCGCTCGCCGAGCTACATCCTGACGATTCCCGGCATCGATCCCGTCGCCCACTTCATGCGCAAGTTCTTCGGCGACCGGGTTGCCTACCCGATCAACCGCTGGAAGAACGTCTTCCTCGCGACGGTTCTGTTCCAGGTCAGCCAGCGCCGGCCGCGCTTCATGAAGGGCCTGCTGCGCAAGGCGACGGTTCGCCAGCTGCCTCAGGGCTACGACGTGGACACGCACTTCAAGCCGCGCTACAACCCATGGGACCAGCGCATGTGCATGGTTCCGGACGGCGACCTCTTCCGCTCGATCCGCCGCGGTGACGCCTCGATCGTCACCGACGAGATCGAGCGTTTCACCGAAGACGGCCTGCTGCTGAAGTCCGGTGAGCGGCTCGACGCCGACATCATCGTCACGGCCACCGGCCTCAACCTGCAGCTCTTCGGCGGTGCCGACATCCACGTCGACGGCGAAAAGGTCGACCTTTCGGAGACGCTCGCGTACAAGAGCATGATGCTGAGCAACATCCCGAACATGATCTTCACGGTCGGGTATACGAACGCCTCGTGGACGCTGAAGGCCGATCTCGTGAGCGAGTACGCCTGCCGCTTGATCGGCCACATGGATGAACACGGCTACACGACCTGCGTGCCGGTCGACGACGACCCGTCCGTCGAGACGGTGCCGCTACTCGACTTCGCGGCCGGTTACGTGCTGCGTTCGCTCGAACAGCTGCCCAAGCAGGGTTCGAAGGCGCCGTGGAAGCTCGGCATGAACTACGCGTCTGACGTCGTCACGCTGCGCCACGGCTCGCTCGAAGACCCGGCCATGCGCTTCTCGCGCGCTCCTGTGCGCGCTGCCGAACCAGTCACCGCGTAAGCGCGCAATTAGTACGCTCGCCGGTGTGATCGAGGGTTCGCACCAGGGCGGCGCAAGCCAGCAGCGAGCGCTCGCCCGCGCACAGTCGTGGGCGGCGACGCGTACTCATGCCGCGTCCGAGTATCCGCTCGAGCGGATCCTGGCGATGAAGGGCGATACGACTGTTTCGGTCGTGATCCCGGCGAAATCGGTCGCCGCGACGATCGTCGGCGTCGCCGGCGAATGCGTGGCGCTGCGCGAAGCCGGCGCGGTCGACGAGGTGCTGGTGATCGACGCCAACTCGCCCGACGACACCGCCGTGATCGCCGAGCAGGCCGGCGCGACGGTCCACCCGGAGGACGCCCTGCTCACGCAGTACGGAGCCGTGCTCGGCAAGGGCGACGCGCTCTGGCGCTCGCTTTCCGTCGCGACCGGCAAGCTCGTGGTGTTCGTCGACGGTGACACCGAGGGCTTCGGCCGGCACTTCGTCACCGGGCTGATCGGCCCGCTGCTCGATGACCCGCAGATCAGGCTCGTCAAGGGGTCTTTCCGCCGCCCGTTCAAGAACGGCGACATGCGCGTGGCAGACGGCGGCGGTCGTGTCAACGAGCTCGCGGCCCGGCCGCTGCTCAACGTTTTCTTTCCCGAGCTCGCCGCGGTCAACCAGCCGCTGGCCGGCGAGCTGGCGGCGCGACGGGATGCGCTCGTGCAGCTGCCGTTCTGCACGGGCTACGGCACCGAGATTCAGTTGCTGATCGACTTCTACATGCGCTTCGGCCTCGACGCGATCGCGCAGACCAACCTCGGTGAGCGGATCAATTCGCACCAGCCGCTGCACGACCTCGGGGCGATGGCCTTCGCGGTCACGCGCGCGGTGCTTGCGCGGGTGGAAGAGCTCGAGCTCGAGTACGCCGACCACGGCGAGTTCCTCAACTACGTGCAGGGCGAGCTGCGCGTGCGCGACTCTGAGCTGACCGAGCGTCCGCCCGCCAACCTGCTCGAGCCGACCGGCGCGGGCAGCTTCGGAGTGTCGGATGGCGCTTAGGTGCGTGTACGTCGATCTCGACGGCACGTTGCTGGGCTGGGGTGCGTCGCTCTTCCACGACGGCGAAGGTGAGCTGACGACTGACGGCGTGCGCGCGGTCGAGGCCTGCCTGCGCGCCAATGTGGAGATCTGCATTTACAGTGGCCGCCGTCAGGCCCAGGTGATGGAGGACGCGCGGCTGTTCGGCCAGAACGCCTACATCTTCGAGGTCGGCAGCGGTCTGGT
>JBOGYW010000068.1:0-12475 GCA_050696815.1 Solirubrobacterales bacterium
GAAGCCCTCGGGTATCGCGCGCACCGCCTGCAGGATCCGTACTTCGCGCGACGCGTCCATCCGGCAACAAACTACCGGCCGAATAGCATTGAAAAATGGCGACGGTTCGCAGAGAGCCAAAGCAGCAGCGCAGCCGCGACCGAGTTGACCAGATGCTCACGGCCGCAGGGGCGATCATCGGTGAGTCCGGTATCGAAGGTCTTTCGATGATCGGCGTCTCCGAACGCTCGGGCGTTCCCGTCGGTACGGCCTACCGCTACTTCACCGATCGCGACGAACTCGCCGCGGCGTTCCTGGACGCCGAGATGGAGAAGATCGACCAGGCGGTCGCCGCCGCATTCATGGAGCTGGAGCTCGTTTCCGTGCGCTCGATAGTCGAGACCTCGATTCTCGCCCACTTCCGCCATCACAAGGCGAATCCGGAGATGGTGATGGCGTGGTTCGGCACCCCGCGTCCGCGCGTCGTGCACGAGCACGTTCAGCGCATGGACGAGCGGATGGGCACCTGGCTGCGCGAGGCGATGTCATCGGCCGGCCTGCTCAGCGACGACGCTCCGTCGTTCGGCGAGGACATGCTGGTGCGGCTCGGCGACCGCATGTTCGAGTACGTCTTCAGCCGGCCTGCGACCGACGAGGTTCAACTGGCGATCGTCGAGAACTTCTCAGACATGGTCGCGACGCACCTCGAGCGCTTCGCCACGCCGGCGGGCGTAGCCGGCATTCCGATCGCAGAGTTCGGCGCGAAGCTCGGCGAGCTGCCGACGCACCGGCGCAACTAGTTGAGCTCAGGGTCGAGCAGCGCGTTCGGCACGAAGTAACAGGGCTCGGAGTCCGGCACCGGGATGTGCTGGCCTGGCTCTGGCGGCTGCGGCACGCGCACGTGCTTGAGGTGGCCGCCGTTCTCCATCACCCAGTTCTCTGCCGCCTCGGGGTCGAGGCCGCTGGACTCGATCGTCATCTGACGGAAGCAGGTGAAGCCGTCCTGGTGCACGAAGCTGAGTGGCCTCAGCTCGTGGAACTTCGCGCGGATTTCGGCTTCGGTGTTTGACATAGGCCGGAATCTATCGCGCGGTGGAGTGACCACCAAAACGGAAATTGATTCCGTTTTCAAAAATAATGCAGACTGAACTGTTCACGTCGGCTACGGTGGGCGCAGGATTTTTCGATGGCAGGCGACGCCCGACCCCCATATCCGCATCTTCTCGAGCCGCTCGACCTCGGCTTCACCAAGCTGAGGAATCGCGTCGTGATGGGCTCGATGCACACCAAGCTCGAGGACCGCGCGTCCGACATTCCGAAGCTCGCCGCGTACTTCGGCGAGCGCGCTCGCGGCGGCGCCGGGCTGATCGTCACCGGCGGCTACGCACCGAACCGCCGTGGCTGGCTGCTGCCGTTCGCCGGCGAGATGACCTCCAAGCGCGACGCGAAGACCCACCGTCCCGTAACCGATGCCGTGCACGAGCACGACGGCAAGATCGCGCTGCAGATTTTGCACGCCGGGCGCTACTCGTACCACCCGTTCTCGCTGAGCGCGTCGGCGTCGAAGTCGCCGATCACGCCGTTCAAGGCGAAGGCGATGAGCTCGCGCACGGTCGACCGCACGGTCGATGACTTCGCGCACAGCGCGGTGCTGGCGCGCGAGGCCGGCTACGACGCGGTCGAGATCATGGGCTCCGAGGGCTACCTGGTCAACCAGTTTCTCGCGCCGCGCACCAACCAGCGCGACGACGACTGGGGCGGCACGCCGGAGAAGCGTCGCCGCTTCGCCACCGAGATCGTGCGCCGCACTCGCGCCGCGGTCGGTGACGACTTCATCGTGATGTACAGGATCTCGGCGCTCGACCTGGTCGAGAACGGCCAGACCGTCGAGGAGATCGCCGCGCTTGCGGGCGAGATCGAAGACGCCGGCGCGACGCTGCTCAACACGGGCATCGGCTGGCACGAGGCGCGCGTGCCGACGATCGTCACTTCGGTGCCGCGCGGCGCGTTCGTCGAGGCCACGGCTTTGCTGAAGCAGATCGTCGCGATCCCGGTAATCGCCTCCAACCGCATCAACATGCCCGACCAGGCCGAGGCGATCCTCGCCGCGGGTCAGGCCGACATGATCCAGATGGCGCGCCCGTTTCTGGCCGACGCCGACTGGGTCAACAAGGCGGCCGCCGGCGCGCCCGAGCGGATCAACACCTGCATCGCCTGCAACCAGGCGTGTCTGGACCACACCTTCAAGAACAAGCGCGCGACCTGCCTGGTCAACCCGCGCGCCGCGCACGAGACCGAGCTGGTGATCGAGCCCACGGTCGCGCCGCGGCAGATCGCGGTCGTCGGCGCCGGGCCGGCCGGGCTCGCATGCTCGACAACGTTGGCCGAGCGCGGCCACAGCGTGACGCTGTTCGAAGCGTCGGGTGAGATCGGCGGGCAGTTCAATCTTGCGAAGCGGATCCCCGGGAAGGAAGAGTTCCACGAGACGATCCGCTACTTCGACGTACTGCTGCGCGAGCGCGGGGTGGAGTGTCGCTTCGGCCAGCGGGTCGACGCGGCGGCACTGGTCGCGCAGGGCTTCGACGCGGTTGTGTTGGCGACCGGCGTGACGCCGCGCATGCCGTCGATCGAGGGCATCGACCACGCGAGTGTGAAGAGCTACGCCGAGGCGATCCTGCAGCCGGTGACCGGCGAGCACATCGCCGTCGTCGGCGCCGGCGGGATCGGCTTCGATGTCGCCGAGCTGCTGGCGAACGACGAGTCGCCGACGCTTGACCTCGCAGCGTGGCGCAAGGAGTGGGGCATCGGACCCGAAGAGGAGACGCGCGGCGGGCTGGTGCCGCCGGAGATCCCACCGTCGCCGCGAAAGATCACGCTGCTGCAGCGCAAGGACGAGAGTCTCGGCCGCGGCCTCGGCAAGACGAGTGGCTGGGTGCACCGGGCGACGCTGCAGAAGAAGCAGGTCGAGATGGTTAAGGGCGTGCGCTACGACCGCATCGACGACGCCGGACTGCACATCAGCTTCGGCAAGGACCACGCCGAGTCGCGAGTGATCGCCGCCGACGCGATCGTGATCTGCGCCGGCCAGGAGCCGCAGCGCGAACTACAGGATAACCTCGCCGCCGCCGGCGTCGAGACCTACGTGATCGGGGGAGCCGACGTCGCCGCCGAGCTCGACGCGAAGCGGGCGATCCGGCAGGGCACTGAAGTCGCGGTAGCGCTCTAAGGCGCGGCTACTTCTTCTGCGCCTTCGACGCTATTTCATTTGGGCCTTCGACCATTGTTTCTTGTGCTGCTTCTTCGCCGCCTGGTACTCGGCGAGCGCGTCGAGTGAATCGACGTCGCCGAGCGTCGGGTGCCACGGCACGAGATCGTCGGCCAGCTTCACGCCGTACTGCTTCGACAGCACCGCACTGACCGACTTGACCTTCATCTCGCCGAAGCCCGGCAGCGCCATCAGGTGCTCGCGCAGCTCGTCCGAGGTCTTCGCAGTGGTCCAGATCTTCGCCGCGTCGCCGTCGTATTCGTCGCGGATGTGCGCGGCGACGTCCTGCACCCGCTTGGCCATGTTCCCGGGGTAGCGGTGGATCGCCGGCTTCTCGCGGAAAACGGGGTCGAGGTCGGTTGAGGCGAGCACTTCCGCGTCGAGCGAGCCGACCCGCTGCTTGATCTCGAGCGGTCCCGCGAAGGCCTTCTGCACGGTGACCTGCTGGTCGAGCACGAAGCCGACGATCAAGGCCATCGGATCCTGCGCGTTGAGCTCGTTGGCTTCGTCGGATTCTGTGAAGTAGAGGCGTTTTGGGTTCTTGGGCATGCCCCGGATCGTATTGCGGTCCGGGAACAATTTGAGCGATTCGGCATCTGTCACCGGAGCGACAATCCGCCGCGTTCGACTCGCCAACCGCGACGAAAAATCCCGATTTTGTTACTTGTTGGTGATCTGCGGAAGTCTTGCGCGGCGCCGGCGTCTAGGTGTGTGTTCCGGTCTGCCCAGGCAGATCAAGCAATCCCACTCGGGGGCAAAAACACATGCAACGCAAACAACTACAAACCGGGCTGCTCGTGGCCTTAATCGCGATTGTCGCGGCGCTCGTGCCCGCGGCCGCGCAGGCGATACCGAACGTCACCTACAACCAGACGAACCTCGTCTCCGACATCCCCGGTCTTGCTCAACAGACTGATCCGAACCTGAAGAATCCATGGGGTCTTGCCGCCGGGCCGACCTCGGCGCTCTGGGTCTCGGACAACGCGACTGACGTTGCGACGCTGTATCCGGGCGCAACGACCACCAAGCCGATCTCGATCTCGTCGCTCGTCGTCGGCATTCCCGGCGGCGCGCCGACCGGCCAGGTGTTCAACCCGACTTCCGGATTCGTCGTGACCGACGGCACCAACTCGGGTCCCGCGGCGTTCCTGTTCTCGTCTGAGTCAGGAAACATCACCGGCTGGAACCCGACGGTCCCGCCACCGCCTCCGTCGAAGATGGCCCAGCCGGCCGTGCACACGCCCGGCGCGATCTACAAGGGGCTGACGATGGCGCAGACCCGCGACGGCAACAGCTACATCTACGCCACCGACTTCCACAACGGCCGGATCGACGCGTTCGACTCGAAGTTCGCGCCGGCGAAACTGCCCGGGCACTTCAAGGACCCGTTCGTGCCGAAGGGATTCGCGCCGTTCGGAATCCAGGCGATCAACAACAAGTTGGTCGTGACGTACGCCAAGCAGGATGCGGACGCGGAGGACGACGTCGCGGGCCGCGGCCTGGGCATCGTCGACGTGTTCTCAGCGAGCGGCTGCCTCTTGCACCGCTTCCACACCGGCGGCGTGCTGAACGCTCCTTGGGGCATCGCGCTCGCGCCGAAGGACTTCGGCATCTTCAGCAACAAGCTGTTGATCGGAAACTTCGGTGACGGCGTGATCAACGCGTTCGACCCGCGCACCGGCATCTTCGTCGGCTCGTTGCGCGACGGTCACGGCAAGGTGATCAGGAACGAAGGGCTGTGGGGCCTGCGCTTCGGCAACGGAACGACGGGCAACGCGAACACGCTGCTCTTCAGCGACGGCCTGAACGACGAGGAGAACGGCCTGCTCGGCTCGATCGAGGTCGACACGCTCTGAGTCCGATGCACACCAGCGCGCGCTGTGCGAAACGCCTTTGGCTTCGTACAGCGCGCGTCGGCGCGCCGCGCTCAGCGTCGCCGCTCGGCCTGCCCGTTGCGCGAGACCTCGATCAGCTGGGGATATTCAAGCGGCTCGCCGCCGAGCGACGAACGCTGCTGGCAGATTCCGTCGAGCAGCAGGTCGACTGTGCGCTTGAGCGCCGCCGGCGACTGGCCGCCGGTCGGCCGGGCGATGCCCTCGGTAGCGATCAGCAGCAGCATCACGTCTTCCTCGCGCACACCGTCGCGCAGCACGTTTGCCTCGCGGGCACGACGGATCGCGTCGAGGAACGCGACGCCGAAGCGCAGTAGCTCGCGATCCTCCAGCGGATCGTCGTCGCGCGTGGCGAGGATCTCGCGGAAGGACCGGTCGCCGGCCTGCAGCTCTACGATCGCGTGGACCGAGTCGCGGAAGGCGATGCGTGGGTCTTCGGCCTGTTGGGCGTCCTCGATCGCGGCCGCGTAGGCGTTGATCCGCAGAACGTAGACGGCATGCAGCAGCGCTTCGCGGTTCGGGAAGTGCCGGTAGACGGTCGCCGGCGAAACCTTCGCGCGCTCAGAGACGGTGCCGACCGACGCGCCGATCCCGAGCTCGGTGAAGACGCTGTCGGCGGCCGCCAGGATCGACGTGCGGTTCTGCTCGAAGTCGCTGCGTCGCCGCCGGCCGAAGTTCGGATCGATCGTGTCGCTGACCGGCATCTGGCCATACTAACTCGACAGTCACTTAGCAGTACCGGCGCAACTGAAACGGAATCGGAGTCGAAAAAAAAGAGAGACAAGTACCCATTTTTCTCTCAATATCGCTAGAGTGATTTTCAGCCGGCGTGCTCGTCTCTCGCGCCGCGTCAATTCATCTCTGGGGAGGAACGAATTCATGCGAATCCGCATGTCAGTAAAGCGCACAGTTTTGGCCGCAATGGTCGCGGTGATCGCCGCTCTTGCGGTGCCTTCGATGGCCGGCGCCGCAACGCCGCCGGCGCAGGACCCGTTCTACAAGTACACCGGCAGCACCCCGCTCGCGAGCATCGCGCCGGGCACGCCGCTGAAGACCCGCGTCGTCAACTACAGCATCTTCGGGTTCGCGACGCCGCTGAAGGCGACGCAGATTCTTTACCGCGCAAACGACGCGCAGAACCGTCCGACGGTCAACGTCACCTCGGTGATCCAGCCGACGTGCTTCCTTTGCCTGAACCGCGACAAGGTGATTTCGTACCAGTCGTTCTACGACTCGCTCAACCCGAACGACGAGCCGTCGTACATCATCGCCGGCGGCTTGACGCTCGGCGGCGTGATCCCGAACATCGAGACGGCGCTGTTCGTGCCGTTCCTCGCTGCCGGCTACTCGATCGTGATCTCCGACACGCAGGGCCAGACCGCCGACTTCGCGGCCGGCCCCGAGTACGGAACGAACACGCTCGATTCGATCCGTGCGGCGATCAAGTCGCCGGCGGTCACGCTGTCCAGCAGTGCGAAGGTCGGGCTGATCGGCTACTCCGGTGGCGCGATCGCAACCGAGTGGGCGGCCGAGCTCGCGCCGACCTACGCGCCTGACCTGAACAAGAACCTGCTCGGCGCCGCTTACGGCGGCACGCTGGTCGACCCCGATCACAACCTGCCGTACGTCGGTGGCTCTTCGATCTGGGCCGGCGTCGCGCCGATGGCATTGATCGGTGTTGCCCGTTCGTACGGCATCGACCTCAACCCGTACCTCAACGACTACGGCAAGTCGTTGGTGCCGAAGTTCCAGACGGCCTCGATCATCAACGTGCTCGGTCAGTACCCGGGACTCAAGTGGACCGACTTCACCAAGCCCGAGTACGCAGACCCGCATCACATCGCCGCCTACGTAAACGCGGCGAACAAGGTGATCATGGGCAGGAACACGCCGAAGATCCCGATGCTGGTCGGTCAGGGCACCGGCGGCGAGCTCGAAGGCACGCCGGCCTCGCCGATCTACGGCAAGGGCGACGGCGTGATGGTCGCCGGCGACGTTCGCACGATGCTGCGCGGCTACTGCTCGAAGGGCGTGAAGGTGCAGTACAACGAGTACGGCGGAAGCCATGTCACGAGCGCGCTCGAATGGCTGCCGCAGGCGATCAGCTGGACGTTCGACCGCTTCGGTCTGCTCGGCCCGTACACCATTCCGTCGAACTGCTCAAGCATCGCGTCGGGCAATTCGCTGGCACCGATCGTCTACGTGCCGTAGCACTACCAGTCCGCACACCCGCCGTCCGGCCTTCAACGGCCGGGCGGCGGCGCGCGGATCTGTCACAGCGCCGCGGGAACGGCCGCCTCGTAGACCTGAGGCTCCTCATTTCCGCCGCGTGTCAACCAGCCGCTCTTCGAGACGGTCAGCAGGGCCCAGACATTGACCCAGTAGAGCACGACCTCATAAAACAGCATGTAGCCGAGCATCCCCGGCAGCTTTTCTGGCACGCTGGCGACGAGCAGCACGTTGCGCACGACGCCGACGAACAGCCAGATCGGCAGCAGCGCAAAGACGAACACGGAGGCGTGAGTGAAGATCATCAGCACGACGCCGATGCGCAGTCCGAGAGTGACGAACGGCTCCGTCAGCTCCCACAGGGCGACCTGCATGAACAACAGACGCTTACGACGCCATGCGTGCGTAAGCGTGAAGATGCTCTCGCGCATGTAGCCGCGCTTCCAACGCATCTGCTGGCGAACGAACCGGCGCACGGTGTCGGGCGTCTCGGTGATGCTGATCGCGTCCGGCACGAACACGACGGAGTTGCCGTCCTTCAGGCACAGATTGGTCAGATGCCGGTCCTCGGAATGCGTGCACGCCTTGCCGAGGAAGCGCTGGTTGGCGAAGGCGTCGATGATCGAATCGAGTGTCTCGCGGCGATACGCGGCCAGGCAGCCCGAGCAGCAGGTGACTGAATTGATCGAGGACTGCGCCGCCTTGTAGAGGTGCAGCCCGATCCAGTAGTAAGAGGCGATCATCCGCGTCAAGAAGTTCGACCGCTCGTTGAGCAGCTGCACATCGCCCGTCGCCGCAACGACCTTGTCGTGTTTCAGTGGCCGCACGACCCTGACGATCGCGTCGCGGTCGAGGATCGTGTCGCTGTCGATCGTGACGACGAAGCGCACCTCCGGCGGCAGCCGTTTGACCGCCGCGTACAGCGCCTCGCGCTTGCCGCGGTTCTCCGGGAAGCGCACCAGCGAAAATCCAGTGCAGCGGCTCCACTCGTCCATCGCCGCGGCGGTCTCGGCGTTGGAGCCGTCGTCGATCAGCACGATCATCTTGCGGCCGGCCGCGGAACTGACGGAGTGCAGGCAGCGACCGAGCAACTCGGGCTCCTCGTTGAGGCACGGCACCAGGACCGCGACGAGCTCGTCTTCGTAAGCCGGCCACGACTCGTTGCGCCGCTTGCGGTCGAAGCGCGCCGCGAGCATGTAGACGTACCACGTGTACGCGAGCATCCCGGCCATGTACACGACGGCGATCGTCGCGAGCGGGTTGATCGCGTCACTGCGCAGATCGACGATCAGCAGGATCAGCGAGGCGATCCCGAGCGCGATCAACGACGCGTAGAGCACCGTCGACGCACGCCCGGTGCCTTCCGCGCTGCTCGCCGGAGCGGCGTGGGCATGGACGATCTGGGTCTCACCCATCAGCTCATGTGCGGGTTGAAGACGAAGACCAGCCAGGCGACGTGGATGTTCACGTGCCGGCAGTCGAGGCCCTGCATCTGACTCCAGAGTTGCTTGAACAGGTGCGGGTTCTTGACACCGCGAATCACCAGCACCTGCGTGTCGACGCCGTCGATCTTGACCGTCTTCCAGGTTGTGAAGAACACCTGTTGAAGCAGGTCGAGCTGCGACTGCGAGGCCATGCAGACGGTGGCCTTCTTGATGAACATCTGCTCGACGTTATGGCCGAGCCCGCCGCCGTGGTCGTCGTGACCAAGCCCATGACCGTTGCGGTCGTCGGCAACCACGAGCTTGCCGTTCGGCGGTGCGTTGCGATCGCTGGCGAGGTCGGCTTGGACCTTTTCCAGCGAGTGAGAATCGTCGACGCGCGGCGCTGCCAGCGCGACGACGGACATGACGGAAAACGCCGCCAAGATGCAGAACGAGAACAGCCAACGACTCCGGCGTCGCGGCCGAGGATGCAGATCCATTGCCAAACCCCCAGGTTTGATTGCTGAGCTATCCGTGGCCCGGCCGGTGCGGAGTTGAGCGGATGCCGGGCGTCTGACCAGCAACGTACTAAAGGTCGGGTGGCGGCGTGAGTTGGTCGCTACGACGTGCGTCCAGAGGCCTGGCTGCAACGGGCAATGGTTCGTGAAACGATGCGATCTGCAGGCAGCTCCGCAACCGGCCTGCAGGATTGGTCTCCGCAATGCTCAGTCGATTTACACTTCCGCGTGCCCTCGCCGTCGCGCTTTTCTTGCTCACGCTTGCCGCTTCGTCCGCCCACGCGAACGTGCGCTTGGGGCCTGACCTCACGCCGATCCCTGGCGCCGGCCAGGTGGCCGCGTTCGTCGCGGTCGGCTGCCAGCAGCAGGCGTCTTACAACCCGTGCATCTTCGTCAACCACGCGTCGAGCAACTCAAACGTTCCGCTGGTTGCGCCGTACGCAGGCGTGATCACCAAGTGGCGGTTCCGCGGCGGCTGCTGTACCGACCCGCAGGTCGTCAGCCACACCTTCACGCTGCGCACGACGCGCACCGGCGTGAACGATGGGCTCGGCGGCTACGCCTACGAGGTCCCGCAGAACAGCGGGCCGTCTTTCGTGATTCCGGCCGGCAACGTGGTGCTTGGGGATCCACCGGTGGAGCTTGCGGCGCGTATGCCGATCGCGGCCGGCGACCGGGTCGGGATCGCGGCGGACTACCCGATCATGATGTCGGTCTACAGCCCGCTGGCAAACGTGACTTCGACTGTTCTGTTCAATGGCACCGTGTATCTCGGCCAGTCGTACGGAAACGTGTTCGCGAACACCGCGATGGCGATCAACGCCGACCTCGAGCCCGACGTCGACGGCGACGGCTACGGCGACGAGACGCAAGACTGTTTCCCGGCCGACCCTGGTGCACACGAAGGTTCCTGCGCGCCCGAGCCTCCTCCATCGCCGCCGCCTTTCAGCCCGGCGGCCGGAATTTCCTGCCCGGCGGGGACCTGCTCAAACGGGCCGAGCAAAGGCGTCACCTTCTCAGGCGCTGTGTCACAGGCGCCGCCCAGCCCGCGCAGTGACGGCGGCATCTACGTGATCCTGAAGTGCCCGCCCGAGCTTTTGGTCCCTTGCGGCGGGATCCTCTACGCGGCGCTGCCGGAAGGCAAGAAGACTTCGACCGCCGGCGGCAGGCGTCTCGGCAACACGAGCTACTCGATCAAGCCGGGTGCAAAGAAGAAGCTGAAGATCAAGTTTTCGAAGTCGATCCGCAAGTTCCTGGCGAAGAAGTCAAAGCGCGTCGTTTACGTGACGGTCCAGCCCGCCAACGGCGAGCCCGTCTCGACGCGTGTGACGTTGAAGTTCAAACACTGACCGCCGAGACTTGTGCTGATTGCGACTTCAAACTGACACCGAGTGTCAGTTTGAACCGCTGTTGCTGCGTGATCCGAAGATCGGCAATCGCCTAGGCAATGATCGGCAATCCTGCCGATGTAGGGCGGCAATTCCAGACGTAGGTTGCGATTACACACCAACTACGAAGGAGTTTTCACATGCCTTGCTACATGATCGAACGCGAAATCCCGGGTGCCCACAAGCTGACCGACGAGGAGCTTCGCGGCATCACTGCCACGTCGAACCAGGCGGTTTCCGAGCTGGAGAACGAGTACACCTGGTGCTACAGCTTCGTCGCCGGCGACAAGGTGTACTGCGTCCACGAGGCGGAGAGCATCGAAGACGTCAAGGAGCACGGACGTCGCGGCGGATTCCCGGTGAACCTCGTCGCTGAGATCACCGCATGCTTCGACAGCAGCGGTCCGCGCGAAATCCCGAGCGCGGCACAGGTCGCGGCGTAGACTCGGGTGATGTCCGGCAGCAGCCCGATCGGACGAATCGTTGAGCGAACGCGCCTGTTGGCGGCGGTGCAAGCCGCCGCCGACGGGCGTGGTTCGCTCGTTCTGCTGAGCGGCGAGGCGGGGATCGGTAAGACCCGGCTGGTCGAGGACGTTCTGAGCGAAGGGGAGCTGCGCTTCCTGCGCGCGGCGGCGACGCCCGCAGGCTCTCCGTACGGCCCGGTGACGGCGGCGCTGCGCGCCTACCTGCGCGAGGCGCCGGGCGGGCTCGACGACTGTGGGCCGCTGTGCGAGCAGCTGGCCGTGCTGCTACCCGAGCTGGGCGCCGCTGGACCGATCGAAGACCCGGCGGCGCTCGTTGAGGCGATCCGCTGCGCGCTCGTGAAGATCGCCGAGGAGCGTCCGACCGCGTTGCTGCTCGACGATCTGCAGTGGTCTGACGAAGCCACACTCGAACTACTTGCCGCGCTGGCGCCCGGCCTTTCCGAAACCAGTTTGCTGATCATCGCGGCTTACCGCAGCGACGAGCTGCCGCGCGCGCATCCGCTGCGGCGGCTGCGAACCGACCTGCGCCGCGACCGTCGGCTCGTAGATGTCACGCTTGAGCCTTTGACCGACCGTGAGGTTGCCGAACTAGTCGGCATGTTGCTTGAAGAAGATGCCTCACCGCGGCTGGTCACGACGCTGCATGACCGCGCGGGCGGAAATCCATTCTTCGTCGAGGAGCTGACACTGGCGTTGGCCGACGCCGACCGCATTGCGCCCGGGCCCGACGGGCTGCAGCTGGCGCTCGACGCCGACGTGCCGTTGCCAACGACCGTGCGCGACGCAGTGCTCGTGCGCACCTCGGCGCTATCGGACCGTGCGCGCGCGGCTGCGGAAGTCGCGGCCGTTGCCGGATACCGCTTCGACCTGGGGTCGTTCGCCCGGATCGGCGGCGACGGCGTCACCGAGTTACTCGGCGCCGGACTGATCGTTGAGGAGGCCGACGGCTGGGCGGCGTTCCGCCATCCGCTGGTGCGCGATGCGATCTACGAAGACATTCCCTGGCTGCGCCGCAGCGAACTGCACCGTGTTGTCGCCGAACAGCTGGAGAGTGAATCAGGTGACCGCGGCGAGGTGGCGGCGCACTGGCTGGCCGCGCGCGACACCTCGCGCGCGCTCGACGCGCTGCTTGCGGCGATCGACGAGCGCGCCCGCGTTCACGCCCACCGCGACGCCACGCGGCTCGGTCGCCAGGCACTGGAGCTTTGGCCGCAAGGTGAACGCAACGACGAGCGCATCGCCGCGCTCGAGGCGCACGCCGCACACGCGGAGCTGGCCGGCGACCTGACCGAGGC
>JBOGYW010000069.1:0-12450 GCA_050696815.1 Solirubrobacterales bacterium
GCCCCATCCTCTTCCTAGTTAAGTACAGCGTCATCCGAAACGCGGAAATCCCCTAATTCCGATGCCAGATCATATCCGGATGAGTTGCCTATTTCGCCGCCGATTCCTGCATCGGAACTGGAATTCGACGAGCTTGTTGGATTCCGTGCCAATAAGCGGCAAAACTGGCTGACGAGCCAGTAGCTGTGCGAGTCGCGAGTGGCGCTGCTGGTATCTTGCGAGCGGCTTTGACGGTGGAGGAAAAAGTGCAAGCGAACGAGGGAAATTCAGCGGCCCACGGAGGGTCTTCTAGCGGCGCCGTCCGCCCGCTCCTGGTCGTCGTATTGGCACTGGTCATCGCGGCCGCGCTGGCTGTCGGCGGCTGTGGCGGCAAACGCGGCGACGCCGGCTCCTCGCACCAGACCTACAAGGTGCGGGTCGTCAACTGGAAGTTCGCGGAGCGCCAGCCGCTCGGCAAGCCGCAGCGCTTCGTGCTGACCGTGCGCAATGTGGACAGCAAAGACATCCCGCAACTGGTGATCACGATCCGCGGCCTCAGCATGTTCGTCAAGCAGGAAGGCGCCGCCGTGAAGACGCGCCCGGTGTGGATCCCGAACGACGTCAACTACGCCAACGTCACGCCGAACAGCACCGCGACCGGCCAAACCTTCAGCCTCGGCACGCTCGCCGCAGGCGCGTTTCACCGCTACGTACTGCCGCTGACGCCGATCCGCCGCGGCGACCACGCGATCAACTACTCGCTCGCCGGAAACCTCTACGGCACCGCCAGGGTGCAGCTAGAGGACGGCAACCCGGCATCGGACACACGGCAGATCGTGATCGATCCCACGCCGCAGTTCGACGAGAGCGTCTTCGACTAAGCCGCGGTCTTGATGTTCAGCGCGTAGCTGTCGAGCAGCGCGTCGACCGTCCCCGGCGAAGCGGCTTCCTTCAGCGCTTCGAACTGCTGGACCATCGTCGGGCGCTCGTGCTTGTAGAACACGCCAAGCGACATCGGGTCTTCAAGCGCACGCGCGAACGCCGCGGCGCGGTCGCTCGGGTCGTGCGTCTCGGCGAGCGGCGCCGCCGCGTCCTTCCAAACCTGAGTGGTGTTGTTGAACGCGGTGCACGGCGAGTATGCGTCGATGAAGCTGAAGCCAGGGTGCTTCATGCCTTCGACGATCAGCTCGGTCAGCTCTTTGGTCCTGAAAGATGCACCGCGCGCGACGAACGAAGCGTCGGCGGCGACCGCCGTCGCCATCGTGTTCAGCGGCGACTCGGTGTTGCCGCCTGGAGAGCTCGGCGACTTCTGATCGCGCAGCGAGGTCGGTGAGACCTGCCCCTTCGTGAGGCCGTAGATCTGATTGTTCATGATCACGTAGGTGATGTCGATGTTGCGGCGCGCGGCGTGCGGGAAGTGTCCGCCGCCGATCGCGAAGCCGTCGCCGTCGCCGCCCACCGCGATCACCTCGAGCTCGGGGTTGGCCATCTTCACGCCCATCGCCGTCGGCAGCGCGCGGCCGTGCACGCCGTGAAAGCCGTAGGTCGTCACGAATCCGGGGAATCGGCTGGAACAGCCGATGCCGCTGACCACGACGGTCTTGTCGGGGTCGAGCTCCAGTTCGGCGAACGCGCGATACGCGGCGGCGAGTACGCCGAAGTCGCCGCAACCGGGGCACCAGATCGGCTTCAGGTCGGACTTGAAATCTTTTGCGTCGGTAGCCATCTTGCGGCTCGCTTTCCTAGGCCACGGCCTTCGCGGTGACTTTGATGTTCTGCTTGATGAAGTCGGCGATTTCCTTCGCGGTAAACGGCAGACCGGTGATCTGCGTCTGCGAGATCACGCGGATCTCGCACTCCGCACGCACGATGCGCGCGAACTGGCCGGTCAGGTTCACCTCGGGGATGAAGATCGTCTCCATGTGCGCGGCCCACTCCTTGATCCGCTCGTCCGGCAGCGGCCAGACGACGCGGGGGTAAAAGGTGGCGGCACTGATGCCGTCGTCGCGCAGCATCTCGGCGGCCTCGACCGCGGCGCCTTCGGTCGAACCCCAGCCGAGGATGCCGACCTTCGCCTGTTCGGGTCCGGTCTGCGTAACGCGGCTCTGCTGCTTGAGCGGCTCGAGCTTGCTGTAGCGCTTGTGCTGCATCGCCTGGTGCAGCTCGGGCGTGTAGCCCGGGTGGCCCAGCTCGTCGTGCTCGATGCCGGTCGACACGTAGGCGCCCGGCGCGCCCGGGATCGCCATCGGCGAGACTCCGCTGTCGTTCAGCTCATAGCGTTGATAGCGCTCGGTCGCCGCGCCGTTGCTGGATCCGTTCGTGCTGCCGTAGGTGGCGCGGTCCTCGACCGCGATCTTCGCGAGATCGGGGCGGTCGACGGTCTCGAGCCGGTGGCTCAGCGACTGATCGGAAAGCAAGATCACCGGCACTTGGTAGACCTCGGCAGCGTTGAAGGCTTCGACTGTGCAGTTCAGGCAGTCGTCGACCGTGGTCGGCGCGATCACCACACGCGGCGCCTCGCCGTGCGAGCCGTAGACGGCGTGATTGAGGTCGCTCTGTTCAGTCTTGGTCGGCATGCCGGTCGACGGGCCGGCGCGCTGCGCGTCGATGATCACCGCCGGAATCTCGGCCGTGCCCGCCAGGCCGACGAGCTCGCTCATCAGGCTGAGGCCCGGGCCACTGGTCGCGGTCATCGCCTTCGCGCCCGTGAAACTTGCGCCGAGCACGGATGCCAGCGCGGCGATCTCGTCCTCGGTCTGGATCGCGACGCCGCCGAACTTCGGCAGGCGGGCGGCGAGGCTCTCCAAGATGTCGGAGGCCGGCGTGATCGGGTAGCCGGCGTAGTACGTGAGACCGGCGTGCAGTGCACCGGCGACGATCGCCTGGTTGCCGCTGAGCAGGATCCGCTCACGCTCGGGTTCGGTCGGCTTCTGCACGTTGCAGACGTCCGGCAGGTTTTCGCGCGCGAACTTCTCGCCCGCCTTCAAAGATGCGATGTTCGCCTCACCGACGTCGCCCTTGTGCGCGTAGCGCTTCAGGATCAGCGCCTCGAGCTGCGCGGTGTCGATGTCGAGCAGACCGCAGACCAGTCCGACGACGGCCATGTTTTTGCCGCGGCGGCTGCCGCCCGCCGCTTCGGCGATCTGGCTGAACGGCGCCTCGTAGGAACGGTCCTTGAATTCGTCAGTGACCTTCGCCGACTCGGCGTCGACGATCACGATGCCCGCATCGCCGAGCGTGTCGTGCTGCAGGTCGAAGCCCTCCTGGTTGAAGCAGATCAGCAGATCGGTCTGATTGCCGATCGAGCGGATCCGTTGCGCGCCGATGCGCACCTGAAACATGCAGGGGCCGCCCTTGATCTCCGCCGGGTAGGTACGGAACGTCAGTCCCCAGTAGCCGGCGCGCGCGGCGCCAGAGGTAAATATGTCGCCGCCGGAGATGACGCCTTCGCCGGACTCGCCGGCGAGTTGCAGGGTGATGTCGGGCAGCGCCAAGGATTAGCTCCTAGGCCCGGTTACGGCTGAGTAGTCGATCAGAAGACACATACGGTGCGGCAAGGACCCGCGAGGCCCAATATAGCGGCGCCCTCACGCGGTAAATCCAGTCCCTGCATCGGCGAACCGGCGGTTTTCTTTAACCACTGGTTCAGCAGATGAAAACGCCCCGGGCCTTTCGGCCCGAGGCGCTCCATCCATCCACCATCCAGGAGGGGTTATCCACCCGTAAGGGCTATACCCCGGAGGGAATCTCTTCCGCTTCGTGCGACTGCAGGACGGCTGCTCCACGCTCACCAGTGCGGATGCGAATCGCATCCTCAATGTTGATGATGAAGATCTTGCCGTCGCCGACCTCGCCGGTCCGCGCGTACTTCAGGATCACGTCGGTGACGATGGCGACCTCGGAGTCGTCGACGACACACTCGATCTTCAGCTTCGGACGCAGGTGGATCACCAGCTCCGAACCGCGGTACGACTCGGTGATGCCCTTCTGACGGCCGGAGCCCTTCACGTCGGTGATCGACAGGCTCGGGATTCCGCTGTCGAGCAGTTCCTTGCGGATCGACTCGAACGCTTCGTGCCGGATGAAGGCTTCGATTTTCTTCATAGTTCTCTCAACCTTCCTTATGCCGGGGAGCCGACGGGAGCGCCGGAATCCGTTTTGCTTTCTCCGGTCAACACCGCGGACGCGTGGCTCGGCGAGCCGGGCAGGCCACTGCCGACGAGCTCCGTCGCCGGGATGAACTGCTCGGGGTAGCCGTACATGCCGTGCTCCACGATGTCCAGACCGGCGTCTTCCTCGGCTTCGCTGACGCGCAGGCCGTAGGTCGCCTTGATCGCAGCGAAGACGATCAGCGAGCTCAGGAGGACGAATCCGAATACGCAGACGATTCCGAGCGCCTGAACGCCGAGCTGGTGGAAGCCGCCGCCGTAGACGAGGCCGCCCCAGTACGTCTCGCAGGTTCCGTCGGCGGCCTCGACCTTGCAGGCCCCGACCGCGTTATACGCAGCCAATCCTGGGAAGGTGAATAGACCACACGCGAGCGTGCCCCAGATGCCGGCTAAACCGTGAGCGCTGAGCGCTCCGACCGGGTCGTCGAGCTTGCGGTCGATCAGGACCACGCCGACCACGACGAGCACGCCGGCGACGAGTCCGATCGGCACTGCCGCCCAGTTCTCGACGTAGCCGGAACCTGCGGTGATCGCGACGAGCGCGGCGATCAGGCCGTTGCCGACCATGCCGATGTCGATCGTCTTCTGCATCACCAGTCCAGTGATGAGTGCGCCGATCACACCTGCCGCCGCGGCGATCAGCGTGACCATCGCGATCTCGGCGAAGCGGCCGTCGGCCGCTCCGAGGCCGGATCCTGGGTTGAATCCGAACCACCCGACCAGCAGTACCAGACACGCCAAGCCGAATAGCGGCATGTTGTGGCCCGGGATTGCGCGCGGCTTGCCGTTGACGTACTTGCCCTTACGCGGGCCAAGCAGCAACAGGGCGGCGAGGCCACCGGTCGCACCGATCAGGTGGACGGCGGTCGATCCGGCGAAGTCCTGCATGCCGAAGTGCGTCTGCAGCCAGCCTCCACCGAAGACCCAGTGCGAGCCGATCGGGTAGATCAGCGCAGCGAAGATCACCGAGTAGATGATGTAGACGCCGAACTTGATGCGCTCGAGCGTCGTGCCCCAGACAATCGCCAGCGACACAGCGCAGAACGAAAACTGGAACAGCCACTTGGATTCGATCGACGCGTTCGAGAAGCCCATGGCTGGGAACGTCTTAGTTTGGTCGTGAACGTTTGTCAGCAGCCATCCAGCGTTGCCCCAAAGGTCGACGTTGCCGCCGTTGGAACCGAACGCGATCGCAAAGCCCACCAGGTAGTAGACGATTGCTGCGATCGAGAAGTTGACGAGGATCTTGGCGACGATCGTTCCCGCGTTTTTACCGCGCGAGAAGCCGATCTCCAAGAACATGAAGCCAACTTGCATGAAAATGACGAGGACTGCGGCGATGTAAACCCAGAGCGTGTTAATCGCGAAAGAGGGCATTCCCAAGCCCTTGTTCGTCGGCACCGGATGTTCATTCGCCAAGCCCGTGGCAGGCAGCATCAGCGCCAATAGCGCCGCAGCAGCCAAGCCGAGGATGAAAACTCTACGTTTCATGTGTTCTGCATGCCCCTTTCGGTAACACCGAATACCCGGCTGCATAGGGGCCGGGCGGATGGTTTCGTGAATGCGTAGTCAAGGTATGTCTGAGGCCTGTTTTGATTGTTGTACCGATGGCGAAACATCGGTTCTCAGGTTTGTCCAACCGGTGGGACGAGGGTGTTTCGTGGCTTTCGTATGCGGTTTTTCGCGATTTGAGGGGGTATGGCGGACTCGCCAAAGCCCTTAGATACGTAGAGGGGGTTTGAAACGCACGCATCCGACAACCGAAAGCTGGGACTGGCAGCACGTATATAACCGCGGAGTGGCTCGGCAAAGCGTCTTCCGGTCTGGGACTGACAGACGGGCTTGGTCGACACGGTTAGCGTCGGTGGCTACTGCCTGATGCCGAATCACTACCACCTGATCGTGAAGTCGGCATCCGAAGACGCACTTCGACGCATGATGCAGTCGGCGATGGCAGCCTATGGGCGCTACTTCAACGCGCGATACCGGCGAGATGGCCCGCTATGGCGCGGTCGGTATCGCGCGAAGCCGCTGGCAACACGTGAAGACTTGCTGCGCGCGACGGCGTACGTCCATCTCAATCACGATGACGACCCTGACTACGCCTGGTCTGCGCACCGCTACATGGTCAGAGAGCCGGCGCCGGAGTGGCTGGCTGCGGACGAGCTTGCTAAGGCGATAGGCGGAGCCACCGCCTACCACCGATACATCGAGATCGAGATCGCGGCGCGAAAGCGCAAACGCGAAATCGACACCGACGCAAAACCCACTCGTCCGGGGTAGTTTCAGATCCAACCTCGGAGGTTGGATCGTTCCAACCTCCGAGGTTGGAGCCAGAACTACCTAGGCCGGGTCGGTTTGTTGCTGGATCGCAACACAACGCTGCGCGAGCGGGCGGGCGGGCTTACGCCGCTTCGTCTGCGGCGTCGTCTTTGCCCTCGTCGGAGACTTCGTCTTCGACGGCGCCGTCGCGCGGGTCATCCAGCAACAGGGCGCGGATCTCGGGATCGCGCTCGGTGCCCTTGATCAGCTGGTCGGGCATCGCGACGCCCGGCGCCGGCAGGAAGCCGCTGCGCGTGCCGTAGTAGACCGCTTGCGGGTGGTAGGCGATCACGGCGACGGTCGACTGCTCCGGCTCGACGGCGTAGCCACCGCTGAGGCGCATGCCGATCGCCTGCGCGTCCAGCAGCTCAAAAACCTTCTCGTGCTCGGACTGCTCCGGCACCGCCGGGTAGCCCCACGAGTAGCGCCGGCCCTGGCCGACGTCGACCCCCAGGTCGGCGCGCACCTTCGCGTGCAGCCACTCGCTCAAGCCCTCGGCGGTCTGCACTCCCAGACCATGCACGAACAGCTGCTCCGCGAACTCGCCCTGCTCTTCGAGCGACGCCATCAGCTCGGTCACCTCGTCGCCGACGGTCACGGCCTGCAGCGTCACCACGTCGTACTCGCCCGTCTTCTCCACCACCTCACGCGGCTTGTAAAAGTCGGCCAGGCAGATGCGGTCGTGCTTCGGCTGGCGCGGCGCGACGAGCTTCTCGATCACGCGCGCCTCGGAGACCGGCTTCGAACGGTCATCGGGATCGATCACGTAGATCTCGTTGCCGACCGAATAGCACGGGAAGTAGCCGAGCGTCGCACGCGGATGCAGATACGTCTGCTCCTTCCACATGCGCTCGAGCCGCGGCTGGAAGTCGTCGCGCAGAAGCTTCGTGTACTCGTCGGGCGACATGCCGCGTCCCCCCCAGTGCAGCTTGTACAAAACGTGTGTGTCGAGGTAGTTGTAGACCTCGTTCAGCGGCACTTCGATCTCGCGCTGCCCCCAGAACGGCGGCTCCGGCACGGGCAGATCGGTCTGTACGGCCGAGCGCACCGAGTCGTCGGTCGTCGGCGGGCCGTCGTAGACCACCTCGACCTCGTTGCGCGCGACCGCGGCAGCGTCGGCCACCTCACGCACGAACACGTCGCGCTCCTCGGGCTCGACCAAGCGGTCCATCACGGCCAGCCCCTCAAACGCGTCCTTGCAGTAGAAGACGCCCGGCTCGTAGACCGTGTCGTCCGTCTTGCCGTTCACGTACGAGGCGCGGTAGCCGAACTTGCGGTTGATCGCCGCGCCGCCCAAAAGCACCGGGAACTTCAGCTCTTGGCGGTGCAGCTCCTGCACGGCCAGCGGCATCTGCTTGGAGGTCGACACCAGCAGGGCCGAGAGACCGATCGCGGTCGCCTCGTTCTCCACCGCCGCGTCGACGATGTCGCCGACCGGGACCTGCTTGCCGAGGTCGACAACGGTGTAGCCGTTGTTCGTCAAGATCGTTTTCACCAGCGACTTGCCGATGTCGTGCACGTCGCCGAACACCGTCGCGAGCACGACCACACCCTTCGTGTAGCCCTCGATTCGGTCCAGGTAGTTCTCCAGCTGGGCGACGGCCTTCTTCATCACCTCGGCGCTCTGCAGCACGAACGGCAGGATCAGCTCGCCGGCGCCGAACTTGTCGCCAACCTCCTTCATCGCCGGCAGCAGAACGTCGTTCAGGGTCGGCACCGCGCCGATCTTCTCGACCGACTTGTCGATCCAATCCTCGACGCCTTCCTTCTTGCGGCGCAGGATGTGGAAGTGCAGGGCCTCCTCGGGCTCCATGCCCTCGGTCGGGTCAGCGGCCTCTGCCAGGTCCTCCTCGCCTTTGCCCTCGAAGTGCTCGATGAACTTCTGCAGCGCGTCGTCCGCGCGGTCGAACACGAGGTCGTCGGCAATCTTGCGCTCTTCGTCGGAGATCTCGCCGTACGGCGTAATGAAGTTCGGGTTGACCATCGCGAGATCGAGGCCGGCCTCGACGCAGTGGTGCAAGAACACCGAGTTGAGCACCGAGCGCGCGCTCTCGCCGACGCCGAATGACACGTTCGACACGCCCAACGACGTCTTCACGTTCGGCAGCGCCTTCTTCAAGGCGCGGATGCCCTCGATCGTCGCGATCGCGCTGGGCCGCCACTCCTCGTCGCCGGTCGTCAAGGTGAACGTCAAAAGGTCGAAGATCAGCACCTGCTCGTCGAGTCCGTGCTCGACGCAGCAAAGCTCGTGGATCCGCTGGGCGATCTCGACCTTGCGGTCGGCCGTCTTCGCCATGCCGACCTCGTCGATCGTCAGCGCGATCACCGCGGCGCCGTGGGCGATCGCCAAAGGCACAACGGTGTCGAGCTTGTCGCGCCCGGCCTCGAGGTTGATCGAGTTGATGATCGAACGGCCCGGACTCTGCTCCAACGCCTGCTTGATCACGTCCGGCTCGGTCGAGTCGATCTGCAGCGGCGCGGGCTGTGTCAACGACACGCGGCGCGCGACCTCTTGCATCTGGTCGCCCTCGTCGTCGGGGCGCTCGGTCAAGGCGACACAGAGGTCCAAGACGTGTGCGCCGCCGTTGACCTGGTTCTCGGCGACTTCGACAAGACCGTCGTAGTTGTCGGCCAGAAGCATTTCCTTCGCGGCGCGCGAACCCTGCGAGTTGACGCGCTCGCCGACCAGTGTCGGCCGGGGCTCCTGGACCAGCGACGTCGCCGCGATCATCGAACTGAGCCGCGGCTCGCGCGGCGCGGGACGCGGCGAGACCGGCAGTTCGGCGCAGCGCTCGGTGATCGCGCGAATGTGCTCAGGCGTGGTGCCGCAGCAGCCGCCGACGATCGAGATGCCGAACTGCTCGATGAACTGCCCGAGCGCCTCGGCCAGCGGCTCGGGCTGCTCGGGGAAGATCGTCTCGCCGTCGGCACCTTGAATCGGCAGACCGGCGTTCGGAATGCAGTGCACGGGCATCGGCGAGTGCTCGCCGAGGAAGCGGATCGCATCGCGCATGTCCTCGGGACCGGTCGAACAGTTCAGGCCGATCACATCGACCTTCAAAGCCTCAAGCGTGGTCAGAGCGGCATCGACGTCCGTGCCGAGCAACATCTTGCCGCCGTTCGGCAGCAGCGTGATCGAGGTCTGGATCGGCACCGCGCGGCCCGACTCCTTCATCGCCTGGCGGGCACCGAAGATCGCGGCCTTGACCTCCAAAATGTCCTGCGCCGTCTCGATGATGATCAGGTCGACGCCGCCCTCGAGTAGGCCGACGGTCTGCTCGCGGAAGGTCTCGGCCAGCTCGGCGAACGTGATCTCGCAGAGACCCGGCTCCATCGACGCCGGCAGCATGCCGGTCGGGCCAATCGATCCCGCCACGAACCTGTCCTCACCGACAGCGGCGCGCGCGATCTGCGCGGCGCGCACGTTGATCTCGTGGGTATGTTCGGCCAGCGTGGAGCCGTCCTCGAACTGCCACTCGGAGAGCTTCAGCCGCGAGGCCTGGAAAGTGTCGGTCTCGACGACCATCGCGCCCGCCTCGACCATCGAGCGGTGCACCCCCTCGATCACGTCGGGGCGGTGCAGGATCAGCGCTTCGTGAGCGCGGCCGGGCAGCTTGTAGTCGTCCTCGAGCGAGAGGTCGAAGGCCTCCAGCGTCGCGCCCATTCCGCCGTCGAAGATGACGACGCGTTGATTGACAGTCTTCAGGTAATCGCGCATGTCCAAGCAGGATACGTGATCACGTCTGTCTATTTGACGTCAAATCGACAAAAGCGGTAGAATCCCACTGATGGCGGCTAAATCCAAGCTCACCGCGTACGTCGATCCGGTCGTGCACCGCACGCTCAAGATCACCGCCGCCCGTCAAGGGCTGACCGAATCGCAGATCGTCGACGCGGCGCTGAAGGCGCAGCTGGGGCTCGCCTCCACCGAGCAGGCCCAACAGCTGACCACGCTGACCGCCGACCAGGCAATGCAGGCTGCGGTCGATGAGGTACGTGCATACCGCCGCCTCAATCCGATCACCAAGTAGCAGCGTTCACTTTGATTCGCGCGCTGGCCGACACCAACCTGCTCGTCGCAGCCCTGACCGGGCCGGCCGATTCGCCGGCCGCCGACTTCGTCTCGGCCCACCGCGAGGGCGCCTTCGAGCTGGTCACCAGCCCGCGCCTGATCGCCGAGCTCGACGGCGTCTTGCGGCGGCCGGCGATCGCCGCATCCGCGGCCGGCCTCCACGCCGCCGAGTTCGTCGACCACTACGCCGCCTCGGCGCTGTTCGTCGACGACGTCTTCGACCCGCCGCGCGCGACCGCGGACCGCACCGGCGACTTCCTGGTCGCCGTGGCACGTGCGGGCGGCGCCGGCTACATCGTCACCGAGGACCAGACCCTCGCCTCGTCATACGTGCGCGGCATCCGCATCGCCACCGCCGACGAGTTCAACCGCGCGCTCGAACGCGCCGGCGTGCACGCTTTTTGACCGCTTCTTCGCCGCGCCGCCCGCTGGTACGGTGCGCGAGATGCCAGGACCGCTACGCACCGGCGCAAACGAGGGCGACCTTGCCCAGTGGACCGCGATCGACGACCTGATCGCCGACGCGATCGTGCCTGAAGACGCCGCGCTGGCCGCGGTCTTCGCCGCCAACGCCGACGCAGACCTGCCGCCGATCGACGTCTCGCCGCCGCAGGGCAAGCTGCTGCACATGCTGGCGCGGATGATCGACGCTAGGCGCGTGCTCGAGGTCGGAACGCTGGGCGGCTACAGCACGATCTGGCTGGCACGGGCACTGCCGGCGGACGGCGCGGTGGTGACGTTCGAGTTCGACCCGGGATACGCCGAGGTCGCGGCGAAGAACATCGCGGCCGCCGGCTGCGACGACAAGGTCGAGATCCGGGTCGGCGACGCGCACGAGTCGTTCCCACAACTGATCGCGGAGCGGCCCGAGCCGTTCGACTTCGTCTTCCTCGACGCCGACAAGCGCAGCAACCCCGAGTACTTCAACTGGTCGCTCAAGCTGACGAAGCCCGGCAGCGTGATCGTCGTCGACAACGTAGTACGGCACGGCGACATCGTCAGTGACCCAAACGATCCCGACGCGCGGGGCTCAATCGAACTGCACCGCATGCTTTCGGAGCGCGACGACATCACTGCAACTTCGATTCAGACCGTCGGCAGCAAGGGCTGGGACGGCTTCACGCTGGCGCTGATCGGCGGCGACGCGTGAGCGACCGGCCGACGAAGCTGTTGTTCGTGTGCCTCGGCAACATCTGCCGATCGCCGACCGGCGAGGGCGTGATGCGTCACATCGTTGAAGAGGAGGGCATCGCCGACGACTTCGAGATCGACAGCGCGGGGACCGGCTCGTGGCACATCGGCGATTCGCCGGATCGCCGCAGCATCGCCGCGGCTGCGGCGCGCGGGATCGTGATCGACGGCACCGCCCGCCAGGTCACCGGCGCAGACTTCGACCACTACGACCTGATCCTCGCCGCCGACCGTTTCAACTTCCGCGACCTGCAGGCGATCGCGCCGACCGACGAACTCGAGGCGAAGGTGCACATGCTGCGCGAGTTCGACCCGCTGTCGACGCCCGACGACCTCGACGTTCCCGACCCGTACTACGGCGGCGCGAGTGGATTCGACGACGTGATCGATCTCGTCGAGGCCGCCTGCCGCGGGCTGCTCGACGAGGTGCTGAGCAAGACCACGTGAGCGATGCGATCCGCGCAGCGCTGACGGACCACCTCGGACTGACGGTGTCTGATCTGAGGCTGACGGCGGGCGGTGACATCAACGACGCGTACCGCGCCGAGACCGACCGCGGCGCCGTCTTCGTCAAGACCAGCCCGACGGCGCTGCCCGGAATGTTCACCGACGAAGCCGCCGGGCTGGAGTGGCTTGGAGAACCAGGAGCGCTGCCGGTGCCCGGCGTCGTCGGCGTCTGCGACAGCGACGACGCCCCGCGACTGCTCGCGCTCGAAT
>JBOGYW010000070.1:0-12388 GCA_050696815.1 Solirubrobacterales bacterium
GGTGTCAGCGTGCAGTGAATACATAGCTGTACGCAGGTAAGCGAGGGAACTGACACATCTCAGTACCTCGAGGAAAGGAAATCAACCGAGACTCCCCTAGTAGCGGCGAGCGAAAAGGGATCAGCCTAAACCTGGTGCGTGTAAGCAACCACGCGTTGCGTACCGGGGGTCGTAGGACGTATGTTCCGAGTCGTGGTTGGCTCGGCAAGAGTTACAAAGCTGCAGTTAGCAGAAGTTGTTGGAATCCAACGCCACAGCGGGTGATAGCCCCGTACGCAAAAACTGGCAGTCTCTTGTCATACGTTCCTGAGTAGGACCGTACACGTGAAATGCGGTCTGAACCTGGGGGGACCACCCTCCAAGGCTAAGTACTTCCAGATGACCGATAGCGGACTAGTACCGTGAGGGAAAGGTGAAAAGTCCCCCAGACGGGGAGTGAAATAGTACCTGAAACCGCGTGCCTACAAGCGGTCGGAGCCTCTTTAGGGGGTGACGGCGTGCTTTTTGCATAACGAGCCGGCGAGTTACTCGTCATTGGCAAGGTTAAGTGATGAACGGAGCCGCAGCGAAAGCGAGTCCGAACAGGGCGACTTAGTCAATGGCGGTAGACCCGAAACCGAGCGAGCTACCCATGGCCAGGATGAAGCAAGGGTAAGACCTTGTGGAGGTCCGAACCCACCTGGGTTGAAAACCGGGGGGATGAGCTGTGGGTTGGAGTGAAAGGCTAAACAAGCTCGGAGATATCTGGTTCTCTCCGAAATATATTTAGGTATAGCCTCGGATAAATTGCGTGATGGCCGTAGAGCACTGTTTGGACTAGGGGTCTTACCGGATTACCGACTTCAGGCAAACTCCGAAGACCATCACGTTTACTCCGGGAGTCAGTTGCTGGGGGATAAACTTCAGCGTCGAAAGGGAAACAGCCCAGACCACCGTCTAAGGTCCCTAAGTTTTGGTTAAGTGGAAAACGATGTCTGAGTGCACAGACAGCCAGGAGGTTGGCTTAGAGGCAGCCACCCTTTAAAGAGTGCGTAACAGCTCACTGGTCAAGTGTTCAGGCGCGGATAATTCAACGGGGCTCAAACCAAACACCGAAGACGTGGACTTACAGATTTATCTGTGAGTGGTAGGAGAGCGTTCTTATGGCTTTGAAGCGGTCGCGGAAGCGCACCGTGGAGCGATGAGAAGTGAGAATGCCGGCATAAGTAACGAAAAGAGGGTGAGAATCCCTCTCACCGATTGTCCAAGGATTCCTGAGTAAAGCTCGTCTTCTCAGGGTTAGTCTGGACCTAAGGCGAGGCCGAAAGGCGTAGTCGATGGATAACAGGTTGATATTCCTGTACCGCGTCACACCCGTTTGACCGACGGGGGGACGGAGAAGGCTAGGAGAACCCAGGCGATGGTTGACCTGGGGTAAGCATGTAGGGGTGGCACCAGGTAAATCCGGCGCCGCTTAACCCGAGGTGCGATGCCAGCTGGCTTTATAGCCGGCGAGTCTCTGACGCCATGCTTCCAAGAAAATCCTCTAGGGAGGGTGTACGCGCCAGTACCAAAACCGACACAGGTGGACAAGTAGAAAATACTGAGGTGATCGAGATAACCATCGTTAAGGAACTCGGCAAAATCGTCCCGTAACTTCGGGAGAAGGGACGCCCTATTAAGGTGAAGCCACTTGCTGGTGGAGCCTGAGGGGGCCGCAGTGAATTGGCCCAACCGACTGTTTACCAAAAACACAGCTCTCTGCTAAGTCGCAAGACGACGTATAGGGGGTGACTCCTGCCCGGTGCTGGAAGGTTACGAGGAGGTGTTAGCGCTTGCGCGAAGCACTGAATCTAAGCCCCAGTAAACGGCGGCCGTAACTATAACGGTCCTAAGGTAATCAACGGTTGCCCCTCAATCTGGTGACAGATTGAGTGGAACTGGCTATATGCTGGAAACTCTGAGTATCCCGCGGTACTCGTGGTCGCTAACGCGATCGCAGTGAAAATCCGACGGGTGCAGACAATCAGCAGGAAAGGCCCAGAGCTCAACGCCCTGGGAATCCTCAGAGACTGTACGCCAGTTATCTCGCTCGACAGAGTGAGATAAAGAGACAGTCCGTTCTGCGCGGCGACGCGTAGAGATCGACAGAAATGATCGATCCGCCTGGAACTAGAAAGGGAGTCGATGCCCAGATGTTTCAGGTCTAAACCGATGGCAGAGCGCTGTTTTCAGCGCGAAGGAACATTGGTTAGTAACAGTTAGAGCGAAATTCCTTGTCGGGTAAGTTCCGACCTGCACGAATGGAGTAACGAGTTGGGCGCTGTCTCAACGATGGGCTCGGTGAAATTGCAGTCTCGGTGAAGATGCCGAGTACCCGCGGTAAGACGGAAAGACCCCGTGAACCTTTACTACACCCTGGTATTGGAATATGGAGCATTTTGCTCAGGATAGGTGGGAGTCTTTGAAGCGCCGGCTTTGGCCGGCGTGGAGACAACCTTGAGATACCACCCTGAATGTTTTGTGTTTCTAACGGACTGCCGTGAATCCGGCGTCCGAACAGTTCCAGGCGGGTAGTTTGACTGGGGCGGTCGCCTCCCAAAATGTAACGGAGGCGCACAAAGGTTCCCTCAGCACGGTCGGAAATCGTGCTTAGAGTGCAATGGCATTAAGGGAGCTTGACTGTGAGACTGACAAGTCGAGCAGGTACGAAAGTAGGTCATAGTGATCCGGCGGTCGCAAGTGGAAGCGCCGTCGCTCAACGGATAAAAGGTACTCCGGGGATAACAGGCTTATCGAGCCCAAGAGTTCACATCGACGGCTCGGTTTGGCACCTCGATGTCGGCTCGTCGCATCCTGGGGCTGGAGTAGGTCCCAAGGGTTGGGCTGTTCGCCCATTAAAGCGGCACGCGAGCTGGGTTCAGAACGTCGTGAGACAGTTCGGTCCCTATCTACCGTGGGCGCTGGAGAATTGAGTGGAGTTGCCCCTAGTACGAGAGGACCGGGGTGAACAGACCTCTGGTGTAGCAGTTGTTCTGCCAAGAGCATCGCTGCTTAGCTACGTCTGGACTGGATAACCGCTGAAAGCATCTAAGCGGGAAGCCAACCACGAGATGAGTTCTCCCACTCCTTTAAGGAGGTAAGAGTCCTGGCAGACCACCAGGTTGATAGGCCGGCAGTGGAAGAGCGGTAACGCTTGTAGCTGACCGGTACTAATCACTCGAGGGCTTGACGGATATTTTTTCTTCCTCGGAAGAATCAATTCCTTGATCAAACCCGATTTAGCACCCACGTGTCGTTTCGACACACAAACACTCCTTCGTTTTGGAGCGCATGGCTTGTGCAGTTTTGAAGGTCTGCGGGAGCGGACCCGTTGGCTACCAACCCGGCCGGCGATCGCGAGGTGCGTTATGCACCAACGGCGAGTTCCCTCAAAAATTTCCGGTGGTTATAGCGTTGGGGAAACACCTCTTCCCATTCCGAACAGAGAAGTTAAGCCCAACAGCGCCGATGGTACTTGACTCGCAAGGGTCCGGGAGAGTAGGACGCCGCCGGTTCTTCCTTTGAAAAAGCCGCCCCGTACGGAGCGGCTTTTTCTTTGCCTCGATATCGTTGCGCGCGTGCAGCAGTTCATCGTCGACGCCTTCGAGTCCGGACCGTTCACGGGCAACCCAGCGGCCGTAATTCCGCTTCAGGACTGGCTTTTAGACGACGTCATGCAGAAGATTGCCGGCGAGAACAATCTCTCGGAGACGGCGTTCTTTGCGCCTGGCGAAGAGGGCTATGACCTGCGTTGGTTCACGCCGACTACCGAGGTCGACCTGTGTGGCCATGCGACGCTTGCGAGCGCGCACGTGATCTTCGAGGAGCTCGAGCTCGACATCGAACGGATCGAGTTTTCCACGCGATCAGGGATGCTCGGGGTGACGCGCGCCGACACGGGGCTCGCGCTGAACTTTCCGGCGGTCGAGGCGATTCCCGCGGCGGCGCCGGCGGGGTTGTTCGATGCGCTTGGCGGCGAAGGCGAAGTGTTTCGCGCCGCCGGCGACTACCTCGTCGTATTCCCGACGGAGTCCGACGTGCTGGACTGCAACCCAGACTTGGCCTCACTGGAGAAGATCGAGTGCCGTGGCATCTGCATCACAGCCGCCGGCGCCGAGGTCGACTTCGTTTCGCGTGTGTTCGCGCCGCAGGTCGGTATCGACGAGGACCCGGCGACCGGGTCCACGCATTGCGTGCTCGCCCCGTACTGGGGCGAGCAGCTGGACAAGCTGCAGTTGGACTCACTGCAGGCGTCGGCGCGGACGGGACGGTTTGCGTGCACGTGGTTGCCGGACGCGGGCCGCGTCGAGATCGCCGGCAGTTGCCGGACGTTCTCGCGCGGAACGATTGAGATCTGAAAAGCCGAGAAGAACTACGCGCTGATGCGCTCGCGAGCCAGCTTGCGGTCGCGGGCACGCGGAAGGCGGCACTCGTCGCGGGAACGCTCGGACGGGGTGGACCATTCGATGTCAGTCGCCCAGACATCGTCGGCGGCGACGGTGCGCGGCACCGATTGTGTGATCACGCGGTACTCGCCGAGCGTGGCGAAATCGATGATCATGTCGAGGCTTTCGTAGAAGGTCTTGGTCGTCGGCTTTCGATATTGATTCATTACTGTGGATCCTGTCTCTTCATGTTGCTGCAAAGAACATATGTTCGTATGATGCGAAACCCGTCGGACGGAAAAATCGAACAGATGTTCGCCAGCGCATGAATTCGCCGGAAAGCTCATCAGAATCACTGTTCTGTAGCCGTTGCGGTGCCGCGATCGACCCGGAAGATTGCTTTCATATCGTGGAGGTCGGTTCCGAGCGCGTGTCTTTCATCTGTCGGGTCGAACACGTGGCGGCCTGGGCGATGAGGCAGCCGGGGTGGTCGGACGATCCAGATGCGGCGCACGGCATGTTGCTGCGTCGGCATCGTTCGGGGACTACGACGGAGTATTCGTTCGAGACGCTCGCCGCGTTGAGGAAGTGGGCGCTCGCCGGCGGAGAGTGGTCCGGCGGCAATTGACGCCGTCGCGACTGTCACGCTTCGAGGGATCGGATCATGACGGCATTTGCTTTCCTACACGGCGCTTGGCACACCGGAGCGATCTGGGCGCCAGTCTGTGCGGAACTCGTGCGGCGTGGGCACATCGCGTTCGCGCCGAACCTGCCGTGTGACGACCCAACCGCCGGTTCAGCCGAACACATCGCCGCATTGACAGCAGCGACCGGGGGCGAGAAGGTCGTCGCGGTCGGACACACCACTGCCGCTCTGGTTTTGCCGCTTCTGCCCGCGGCGACCGACGTCGAACGCCTCGTCTATGTAAACGGACTGCCACCGCGGATCGGAGCGAGCCTGCTCGACCAGACGCAAGACGAGCGAGTCGGGCGGCGCAGCGACGAAGGCCGGAAGTACGACCGCGAAGCTCGTAGCTACTGGGACGACAGTGATGCCGCCCATCGCCTGCTCGGCGCCGACATCGCACAGGATCAGTGGTCGTGGATCTACGCCCAGATGCGACCACAGTCGCGGATGCTGATCCGCGAGCCGACGCCGCTCACAGAGTGGCCCGCGACCCCGACGACCGCCGTCGTGTACACCGATGACGCTGACCTCGAGATCGATTGGATGGTGAATGTGGCGCGAGAACGGCTGAACACGACGCCGATCGAACTCAAGGGCAGCCAGCTTGGTTTTGTCGCCGATCCTGCCGGTTTCGTCGACGTGTTGCTCTCGCAAAAGGCCTGAAAAGCTGCACTCAAGCGGCGCGGCAGAAGGTCCGCCAGCAAGGAAAGCGAATATCTCTGGCAGTGCGTGTTACGCTTGAAAACCCGCTCGAAATGCCCGAAATCACCGCCAAACGGGGTGATTCTCGTTCCTCCAGTCAAGGCCAGCGCCAGGGAGTCCGGAAGGTGCAAAAGCTTGTAATTGAAGGAGGGCAACCGCTCTCCGGAACCATCGTGCCTGCGGGCAACAAAAACGCCGCGCTGCCCTGCATCGCGGCCGCTCTGTTGACCGAAGAAGAGATCGTCCTTGAGAATGTGCCGCGCATCCGCGACGTTGACGCGATGCTTGCGCTGCTCGAAAACCTCGGCGTAACGATCGAGTGGCGTGAGGAGCACGAGCTCGTGCTCAACGCCTCCGGTGTCGACCACCAGGACGTCGACGAAGACCTCGCCAATCGCATTCGCGCGTCGTTCCTGCTTGCCGGTCCGCTGCTCGCGCGTTTCGGCCGTGCCGAGATGCCGCCGCCCGGCGGCGACGTGATTGGCCGGCGCCGGCTGGATCCGCACCTTGACGCGTTCACCGCGCTCGGTGCCACGGTCGACGTGGACCGCTGGATCACTATCACCGCGCCGGAAGGGCTGCGCGAAACCGACTTCATGATGGACGAGCCGTCGGTGATGGCCACCGAGAACGCTTTGCTTGCTGCGGCGCTGACGCCGGGAGAGACCGTGATTCGCAACGCGGCCAGCGAGCCGCACGTGCAGAACCTCGCGCGGATGCTTGAGGCGATGGGCGTAACGATCACCGGCATCGGCTCAAACGTGATGCACGTGCACGGCGCCGAGCGTCTGCACGGCGCGCGCCACCGCATCAGCTCCGACCACATCGAGGTGGGCAGCTTCATCGCGCTTGCCGCCGCGACCGGCGGTGAGCTGCGCATCAAGGACACCGATCGCGAAGATCTGCGCATGACCCGACTCGCGTTCGCGCGCCTCGGCGTAGAGATTCACTTCGAGGACGACGACGCGATCGTGCCCGCAAACCAGGAGATGATCGTCAAGAACGACGCCGGCGAGATGATGCCGAAGATCGAAGACGGTCCGTGGCCGGCGTTTCCGGCCGACCTGACGAGCATCGCGCTCGCACTGGCCACGCAGGCGCATGGCAGCGTGATGATCCACGAAAAGATGTTCGAGAACCGCTTGTTCTTTGTCGACAAGCTCGTTGCGATGGGCGCAAACATCACGCTTTGCGACCCGCACCGAGCGATCGTGATCGGCCGCTCGCGGCTGCGTGGAGAGCGGCTCGAAAGTCCGGACATCCGTGCCGGTATGGCGCTGCTGATCGCCGCGTTGTGTGCCAGGGGCACCTCGGAGATCGGCAACATTACTCAGATCGACCGCGGGTACGAGAACATCGACCAGCGGCTGCGCGACCTCGGCGCTCACATCGAGCGCATCGCAACCGAGCCGGTTCACGCCTAGGAGGTCCGTGAGATGAGCGGACCGAAGCCGAGCGATCCGGCTTTCGTGGCTGGGTCGAACATTCCGGAGCCTGTGCTGCCGGCGACTATTCCTGTGCCCACGGGCACACGCGACATGCTGCCCGAAGAGATGGCCGAGCTGCGGCAGATCTCTGCGCGCGTCGGCAAGGTGTTCGCCGAGGCTGGCTACGGCGAGGTCGCCACGCCGGCCCTCGAGTTTGAGTCGACAATGCGGCTCGGCGCACCCAACGCCATCGATCTCAGCTACCGCGTGCCCGACACCAACGGGCAGCTGCTGGTTTTGCGTTCCGACTCGACGATCCCGATCGCCCGGCTTGCCGCGACGCGCTATCACGATGCCGAGCCGCCGCTGCGCTTCTGTTATCTGCAGCACGTTTACCGGCCGGTGCGCCCGAAACGTGCCCAGACGCGCGAGTTTTTGCAGATCGGCATGGAGTTGATGGGCCTGGCGGCGCCAGAGGGCGACGCTGAGGCGATCACGCTGCTGGTCAAGGTGCTTAAGGCGGCCGGTCTGAACGATTTCAAGATTGCGGTGGGGGACGTTCGCTTCTTTACCGACCAACTCGAAGAGGCCGGCGCCGACGGTTCGCGTGAGGCGATCCTGCGGGAACTCTCGAGCCGGGACCTCGTGGGGCTCGAACGGCAACTGAAGCTTTCCAGCGAAGTATCCGAGACTGACCGCGAGCGGCTGGTCGAGATTGCCGGCGCGCGCGGCGGCCGCGAGCTGCTCGAGCGCGAAGGCGCCGATCACCTTCTGCAGCTCGACGACCTGCTGCGCAAATCGGGCACGACCGACCAGGTGATCTACGACCTCGGTCTGGTTCGCTCACTCAGCTACTACACCGGTACGGTGCTCGAGATCTACGCGCCGTCAAGCGGCTTCCCGATCGGCGGCGGCGGGCGTTACGACGAACTGGTCGGCCGTTTCGGTCGCGATCTCGCCGCATTCGGATTTGCGCTGAACATGGAACGCCTGCATGTGGCGGTGCTCGCCGAACAGGAGGCGAATCAGTGAGCCGCCCGGACGTGACAGTTGCGGTGCCCCGCGGCACGCTGATGGGTTCGTCGCTCGACATGCTCGAACAGATCGGTTACGACGTCGCTGAGGTGCGGGAGAACGACCGCAAGCTCTTCTTCGACGACCAGGGCATCATCACGATGCGCCCGAGCGATGTACCGACCTATGTCGAGCGTGGCGTCGCTGACGTCGGCATCGTCGGCAAGGACGTGCTGATGGAGCAGGCCGATCGCGAGCTCTACGAACTTGTGGACCTCGATTTCGGCGGCTGCAGCATGGTCGTCGCGATCGTCGCCGGCGACGAACACAGCAGCGAGGCGCAGACCCGCCGTCGCGGAACGCTGCGTGTGGCGACCAAATACACCGGCATCACTGAGCGCTACTTCGCCTCGACCGGGCGTCAGGTCGAACTGGTCGAGGTCAAGGGTTCGGTCGAACTTGCCGCGATCGCCGGCATGGCGGACGCGATCGTCGACCTCACGGCGACGGGTACGACACTGCGCGAGAATGGACTTGTCGTCAGTGAAGAGATCGCCGATTGCACAGCGCGATTGATCGCGAACCCAGGTTCCTACCGCTTGAAGTCCGAAGCGATCGACCGCGTGGCCGCCGAGCTGCGCGCGCTCGTTGCCGCTCGCGACGCCTAGGAGCCGGACAGTGCCGATCAAGCGCTTCCCAAGCGACGTCAGCGCGGCACAGATCCGCTCGCTCAGCCCGCCGGCACCGGTCGAAACCGTCGCGGAGATCCTCCACGAAGTCAAGACGAGCGGCGACGACGCGGTCGTTGCCTACGAGCGCAAGTTCGGCTCACAGATCGACGCGATTGCGCGCGTCGACAGCGAGTTCATCGCTTCGGGGCCGACTGCGATCGCGGCCGAACTTCGCGCGGCCCTGGAACTTGCGATCGAGAACGTGACGGCGGTCGCGACCGAGCAGATCGCGAAAGACGTTGCTCTGACGTTGCCCCAGGGCCAAAAGGTCGAATATCGCTCGATTCCCGTGCGCCGCGCGGGCGCGTACATCCCGGGTGGGCGCGGTTCGTATCCGTCAACCGCCGTGATGTGTCTGGCAACGGCCAAGGTTGCCGGCGTGGAGAGCATCGCCGCGGTTAGTCCGGCGCGTGAGAACGGGCAGGTCGACGTCGCCGTTGCGGCGGTCTGCGCGCTGCTCGAAATCGACGAGCTCTATGCGATCGGTGGGGCGCAGGCAGTTGCCGCGCTGGGATACGGGACCCAGACGATTGAGGCAGTTGACGTGATCGTCGGCCCGGGAAACTCTTTTGTTCAAGAGGCAAAGAAGCAGCTCGTCGGAGCAATTGGTATCGACGGTGTCGCGGGTCCGAGCGAACTGGTCGTGGTCGCTGATTCACACGCAGACGCCGAAGCGATCTCGCTGGACCTGCTCGCACAGGGTGAGCACGGCCCAGACTCGCTGGTGGTGCTGATCACGCCAGATCCAAACCTGCTCGACGACGTGATCGAACGCTGCAACGACATCGAAGCCGAAATGGCCGCCGTACTCGCGCACGATATGCGGAGTGCGGTCGAGCTCGCCGATGCCATTGCTCCAGAGCACATGCAGATCGTCGCGGAGCCGGCGCTGGCGGAAGAATTGGCAGCCGGCGTCCGCGCTGCGGGCTGCCTGTTCGTGGGCGCCAACGGCGCGACCGCGTTCGGTGACTACGTCGCCGGGTCCAACCACGTGCTGCCGACGGGTGGCGCGGCTCGCTTCGCCAGCGCACTCTCACCGGCGACATTTCGGCGCCGTCAGAGCTGCGTCACGATTCCCGATGGCGCCGTCGGTGCGCTTGCGGATGCAGGAGCAACGATTGCCGACGCCGAAGGATTCCCATTGCATGGCCGTTCGATGAAGGTGAGGGAGAGTTGAGCAGAAACGCGCAGATCAGCCGCAAGACCGGCGAAACCGACGTCACGCTGTCACTTGGGCTTGACGGTGACGGCGCCGGCTCGCGCGAATCCGGTGTCGGCTTCCTGGATCACATGCTCGACCTCTTTGCACGGCACGGCCACTTCGACCTGACCGTCAACGCAACCGGCGACCTCGAAACCGGCGCACACCACACGGTGGAAGACGTCGGCATCGTGCTCGGCCAGGCGATCGACCAAGCGCTCGGCGACCGCGCCGGCATCACACGCTACGCGAGCGCCACGATCCCGATGGACGAAGCCCGCGCGACCTGCACGATCGACATCTCGGGGCGCCCGTTCGTGGCGTTCGACGATGGCGGTCTGCCGCAGGTGACGATCGGAAACTTTGACAGCGAGTTGACCGAGGAGTTCCTGCGCGCGCTCGCCAACAACGCGAACTTGACCCTGCACTTGAGCGTGGAGGCCGGTACCAACGCTCACCACATCATCGAGGCGTCTTTCAAGGCGCTTGCGCGCGCCCTGCGCGCCGCCGTGGCGATCGATCCCAACCAGCAGGGGATACCTTCAACAAAGGGCACTCTCACCGAATAGCCCTTTTGATTTGACCGCGATCGAACCGATTCAAGAACCCGGGCTGCAGATCGCCATCCTCGACTACGGGATGGGCAATTTGCGCTCCGTCGAAAAGGCGCTCGAGCACGTCGGCGTGACCGCGCCGATCGTCTCCGACGCCGAGCAGGTGCACGCCGCCGACGGCTTGATCCTGCCGGGCGTGGGCGCTTTTCCCGAAGCGATGCGGCGGATCCGTGAGGCGAACTACGACGAATTGATCGCCGATTTCCTCGGCAACGGCAAGCCCGTGCTCGGTATCTGCCTCGGCATGCAGGTGCTTTTTGAGAGCTCGAGCGAACACGAAGGAGCTTGGGGGCTCGGTCTGTTGCAGGGCAGGATCGAGCAGCTTGACGCCGGCGATCTGAAGGTTCCGCAGCTCGGCTGGAACGAGGTGCGCTGGACGCGCTCGTCGCCGCTCGCGGAGGGCATTGCTGATCCGGGTTACTTCTACTTCGCGAACTCATTTTCGGCGCGCGTCGTCAACGCGGACGACGTGCTGGGCGAGTCCGACTACGGGGCGGTGTTCACGGCGGTCGTAGAGAAGCCGCCGCTTTACGGTGCTCAGTTCCACCCGGAGAAGTCGAGCACGCACGGGTTGCAGATGCTCAAGAACTTCGCCCAGATCTGTGCACAGGTCAAGGCACAGGTCTCTGCCTCGTGATCCTCTTTCCGGCGGTGGATATCCGCGATGGGCGCGCTGTACGTCTGACGCAGGGTGACTACGAGCGCGAACAGGTCTACAACGACGATCCACTCGCTGCCGCGCAAGACTGGGTCGGGCAAGGCGCCGACCATCTTCACGTCGTCGATCTCGATGGAGCGCGCGACGGCGAACGGCGCAATCTCGACCACCTTCAACGGATCGCCGACGCCTGCGCCGTGCCCGTGCAGTACGGCGGCGGCCTGCGCGACATGGCGGCGATCAAGGCGGCGCTGGACGCCGGCGCCTGGCGCGCGGTGATCGGCACAGCTGCGTTTCGCGATCGCAAATTGGTCGAGAACGCCGTCGCCGAGTACGGCAACCGGATCGTCGTGTCTGCCGACGCACGCGACGGAAGAATTGCCGCGCAGGGCTGGACGGAGGCGACCGATATCGCCGCGACCGACGCTGTGTGTGAACTGAGCGAAGCCGGCGTTAAGGCCTTCGTCTACACCGATATCGCTCGCGATGGGATGTTGGTTGGCCCAGATCTCGACGGCCTGCGCGCGATCTGTGCCGCCGCCGGTGAGAGCGAGGTGATCGCTTCTGGCGGTGTCGGTTCGCTCGACCATCTCAGCGAGCTCGTCGCGCTAGGCGAGCCGAACTTGACGGCGGTGATCGCCGGCAAGGCGCTCTACGAGCGCAAGTTCAGCATCGCCGACGCTCTGGCGACGCTTACCGCCGCGTAGGCTTTCCGGCGATGCCACCGCTCAAGCGTGTAATTCCCTGCCTGGACGTCGACAACGGCCGCGTTGTGAAGGGCACGAACTTCGTTGACCTGCGTGACGCCGGCGACCCCGTCGCGCTGGCTGAGCGTTACGACGAAGAAGGCGCCGACGAAGTCGTCTTTCTCGACATCACGGCAACTTCGGACGATCGCGACACGATCGTCGATCTCGCAAGACGCGCGGCCGACAACGTCTTCATTC
>JBOGYW010000071.1:0-12347 GCA_050696815.1 Solirubrobacterales bacterium
ACCGGCGGGACGTGTCAGTACCGATCCCGTTGGCCGCTATCTCGCGTTCACCCCTCGCTCGACTGCACGCCCCACCGCGATCATCGTGGCTTCGGCATGCGGCGCGGCAACGATCTGAAAACCAACCGGCAGCCCGCTCGGACTCGGCGCGCTCGGCACCGAGATCGCGGGGAAGCCGACGAAACTCCAGAGGATCGCGTTGCGCGAGAGCACCGTCAGGTACTCGTCCGCGTCCTCGACCGGCGGTGCCAGCACCGGCACGGTCGGCATGACCAGCGCATCGACGTCGTCGAACACCGCGAGCATCCGCTCGCGCAGCCAGGCGCGGTAGCGCTGAGCGTCGATGTAGTCGGTCGCCAAAACTTCGTCGGCGGCGTTCAGCTGGTCGCGCACCTCGGCCCAGTAGAGACTGCGGTCGTTCTCGAGACCGCGATGGAACGTCGCGGCCTCACAGCGCGAGACGATCAGACCGCAGGCGTTCGCCCCGACGAAGTCGTCCTCGCCCGGCCGGTCCACCTCGACCAGCTCGGCGCCCGCGGCGCTCAGGACATCGAGCGAAAGGTTGATCGAGTCCTCGACATCGGGCTCGATCTCCTGCCAGGCCGCGCGCGGTACACCGATCCGCATCCCCTTCACACCGGCGCCGACGCCTTCTGCGACCCGGGAGCCGTCGCGCAACACATCGAGCATGATCGCCGCGTCGGCAACGCCCGGCGCGATCACGCCGACGTGGTCCATCGTCCACGAAAGCGGCACCACGCCGCGTGTGGGAACGGTCCCATAGGTCGGCTTCAGCCCGACCACGCCGCTCAGAGCCGCAGGCACCCGCGACGAAGCCCGCGTGTCCGTGCAAAGCGAAGCGATCCCCATGCCGGTCGCGACCGCCACCGCGCTGCCGCCCGACGAACCGCCGGGGATCCGCGTGTCGTCGTGCGGGTTGCGCGACTGTGGCGAGGTCACGCCCAGAGCGAATTCATGCGTCGCGACCTTGCCGAGAATCACCGCGCCGGCATCGCGCAGCCGCCGCACCGCCCAGGCGTCGCGGGTCGCGCGCTGCTCATAGGCCAGGGATCCCGCACGCGTGGTCGCGCCGGTCACGTGAATCACGTCTTTGACGGAGATCGGGATGCCGTGCAGCGGCCCGCGGTGGCGGCCGGCCTTCAGCTCCGAGTCGAGCTTCACAGCCTGGTCGCGCGCCTCCACCTCCATGATCTCGACGAACGCGAACAGGCGGTCGTTCTCCTTCTTGATCTCGTCGAGCGAGCGCTCGACCAGCTCGCGTGAGGTCACCTCGCCCGAGTCGAGCAGATGCCGTGTGGAGCCGATCGTGCCGAGCAGCGGCGCGCCACCGGGCAAACCGGCCCCTTCGTCGGGCGCGACAGCCTCGCCGGGCCAGACGTCAAACGCGGTCCGCCGCTCAAGATCGTCGGGCTGCCACTGGCGCAGATGCTCGAGCGCCCACGCGAATGCGTTCGTCGCGACGCTCGTCATAGTGCCGCCAGCGCGCTCAGGAGTTTTTCGCTGTCGGACACCGAGCCGAAGACGCCGCCCTGCATCTTCACCATCTTCAGCGCGGCCTCGTAGTTGCCGTGGTCGGTCGCGCCGGTGCAGTCCGACAGCAGCAGGCACTCGTAACCCATGTCGTTGCCCTCGCGCATCGTCGTGTGTACGCAAACGTCTGTCGTGATGCCCGTAAAGATCAGATTCTCGATCTTGCGCGAGCGCAGGATCAGGTCCAGGTTGGTGGCACAGAACGCACCCTTGCCCGGTTTGTCGATGATGATCTCGCCTTCAATCGGGTACAGCTCGGGCACGATGTCCCAGCCGTCTTCACCGATCACGAGGATCCGCCCGCACGGACCGGCGTCGCCGATCCCGGCGCCCATCTGTTGTGAACGCCAGAGCTTGTTCGGCGGGCAGTCGGAGAGGTCGGGCTGGTGCCCTTCGCGCGTGTGCACGACCGGCAGGCCGAGTTCGCGCCAGCGCGCCAGCACCTTCTGCGTGGCAGGGATGCCGGCCCGCGTCAGCGCCAGGTCGTAGCCCATGTGGTCCACGTAGCCGCCTTCGCCGCAGAAGTCGGTCTGCCAGTCGATCAACACGAGCGCAGTGCGCTCCAGATCCAAGTCCTGGTTGTAGGGCCAGTCGTAGGGATCGCCCTCCACCGAGGTGATCCGCTTGCCCGTCGTAACCGTCGTCATGAGCGATCGCCTCCTTTGGCTGCTTCGAGTGCGTCGATCAGCGCGCTCGAGGCGCCGACGGCTCCGAAGATTCCGCCGGACATCAAGATTTGTGAAATAGACGACTCCTGCAGCTCCGGCTCAAGCGGGATGCAGGCGTCTTCAAGCACCAGACATTCGAAACCAAGATCGTTCGCGCGGCGCAGCGTCGAATGCACGTCGACCTCAAACGGCCAGCCGGCAATCGCGAAGCGGTCGATCTCGTGCGTGCGCAGCACGAGGTCGAGTTCGCTGCCGAGAAACCCATTCGCGGTCGGCGCCGAAACGCCGAGATCGCCAACCTGAACCGCCGGCGGCAGCGGGCTGCCGCCGCAGGCGACCCAGACGACCTGCACGCCCTGCTGCCGCAGGGAACCGGTCAACTCGGCGAAGACATCCGGCGGCGTCTGACCTTCCGGCCCGGTCCCGGTGACCACCACGAGCGCGAAGCCCGTGGTGGTCAGCCGGCCGTCGTACGGCCAGGCGTAGGGACGGGAGCCGGCGACCGCGATCGCTGGAGCGTCAATCGTTCCTGTGTTCGCGGCCTCGGCCATTACTGACTCGGGATCTTTCCTTGCACGCCCTTCACGAGGTACGTGGTCGTTTCGAGCTCGGTCGGAGTCGGCGTCTTGCCCGCGGGGATCTGCGTCTTGCCAGACTGGTCGACGATCGGACCCGTGAACGGGTAGAAGTCGCCGGCCTTCATCTCCTTCTGCTTCGCCTCGACCTTCTTCTTCACGTCGTCGGGCACGCTGTCACCCCACGGCGCGAGTTGGATCACGTCGCTGTCGGCGAAACCGACGCGGTAGTTGCCCGCGTACTTCGAGCCCTTCCAGTTGCCCTCAGTGATCGTCTTGACGATGTCGCTGTAGAGCGGGCCCCAGTTCCAGACCGAGCCGCTGATCCAGCCCTTCGGCGCCAGCGAGCTGGCGTCCTCGTGGTAGCCGACCGACATCACGCCCTTGCGCTCGGCCGTCTCGACGATCGTCTTCGTGCAGTCCTGGTGCTGGCTGAGCACGTCGGCGCCGTCCTCGATCAGCGAGTTCGCCGCTTCGGCCTGCTTGCCGGGGTCACACCAGTTGTTGGTGAAGACGACGGTCGTCTTGACCTTCGGATTCACCGACTGCGCTCCGAGCTGGAACGCGTTGATGTTGAGCAGCGTCTGCGGGATCGGCACCGCGACGACATAGCCGAGTTTGTTCGACTTCGTCATCATGCCGGCGGCCATGCCGGTCAGGTACTGAGCCTCGTAGATGCGCCCGAAGTACGTGCCCAGGTTCGCAGCGGTCTTCTGACCGCCCTGGTGCATGAACGTGACCTCCGGGTGCTTGGCGGCGACTTCGAGCGCGGGCTCGAGGTGGCCGTAGCTGGTCGGGAAGATGATCGTCGCTCCGTCCTTGATCATCTTCTCCATCACGCGCGAGGCCTCGGAGGTCTCGGGCACGTTTTCGGCCTGCAGCAGCTTCGCGTCCGGGAACGCCTTCTGCACTGCTTGCGAGCCTTCGTAGGCGGCCTGGTTGTAGCCGTAGTCGTTCTTCGGTCCTACGTAGAGGAATCCGACCGTCGGTCCTTTGCCGGATCCGCCCGAATCCGAGCTGTCGCTCGAGCTGGATGAGCCGCAAGCGCTGATCGCGATCGCCGAAACCAGTCCGAGCGCCATCAACAGGAGCCATTTCACCGTCCGTTTGGGCATTACGTCTTCCTTTCGATTCACTGCATGGGGTTGAGAACTGCTTGACGTACCGAGCACTGCTTTTTGGTGATCAGACGGTGCTGGGCACCGACCGATCCGAACGGGGCCGGCGACGCTACGCGCCGCCGGGGGCGAATACGGCCTTCAGGCCGGCCGGCATCTTCTGCGCCTGTCCGCGACTCGCGATTGCGAGCACGATCAGCGTCAGGATGTAAGGAGTCATTCCGAGCAGGAACGCCGAAACGTTCACGCCGTGCGCCTGGAGCTGAAGCTGCAGGCTGACGGCCGCGCCGAATAGCAGCGCGCCGAGCTCCGCGCGGATCGGCAGCCAGGAGGCGAAGATCACCAGCGCGACGGCGACGAAGCCGCGGCCGACCGTGACGTTCTCGACCCAGTTGAGCGTGGAGGCGAGCACCAACTGCGCGCCACCAAGCCCGGCCAGCGCGCCGCCGGCCGTGACCGCCACGTACCGCACCTTGCGCGGCGAGTGACCGTAGGCGTAGACGACGTCGCCGCTCTCGCCGGTCGCGCGCAGGATCAGGCCCCACTTGGTCTTCTTCATGAAGATCCACAGCGCCGGGCCGAGCAGCAACGCGATGTAGGTGAGGATGTCGTAGTTGAAGAGCACGTCGCCGAAGAACGGAATCTTCGACAGGCCGGGGATCGCGATCGCGTCGAAGCCGTGAATCTTCTTGTCGACGAAGCTCGATCCGAGCGCAGCGGTCACGCCGAGCCCGAGGAAGGTGATCGACAGGCCGCTCGCGAGCTGATCGGCCTTGCGATCGATCACGAGATACGCGTGCAACAGAGCTGGAATCGCCCCGCCGATCAATCCACAGATTGCGCCGATCACCGGTGAGCCGGTCCAGACCGTCACGGCGAACGCCATCAGCGCGCCGCAGAGCATCGAGCCTTCGGTTCCGAGGTTGACGATCCCGGAGCGTTCGGCGACAGTCTCGCCTTCGGCCGCGAAGATCACGCACGCGCCGTAGCGCACCGCGCCGGTGAGGACGTCGACGATCATGCCGCACCCCCCTTCTTGGCCGCGCCCCGATAGGCGAGGACCGCCAAGACGATTCCGGCCATCAGGATGTAGACGGACGACGCCGGCAGGCCGTGGTCAATCTGCAGGTTGTCGCCGTAGACGGCGATCGACGCGAGCAGCGTCGCGCCGGCGGGAACCCACGCGGCCTTGTGCGCCACCATCCAGCTGCAGAGAAAGCCGATGTAGCCGAAGCCGGTCGCCATGCCGGTCTGCAACTTGAACTCGATGCCGGAGATCTCGATCGCGCCGGCCAGGCCGGCGATCGCGCCGCCGAGCAGCAGCGCGACCATCACCGTCCTGTTGACGGGGATGCCGCCACGGCGCGCGGCCTCGGGATTGCCGCCGACGACCTGGGCCTTGAAGCCCCAGCGCGAGCGCTCGATCAGCACCCAAACAGCGGCCGTCACCGCAATCGCGATGAAGATGCCGATGTGCACGGTGCCCGATCCGATGATCGGCAGCTTCGCCGAGTCGGGAATCTCCTTGCCGATCGCAAAGCCGTAGGACGCCTTGTCCTTCAGGGCGCCGTGGATCAGGTAAGCCAGGAACAGCGCGGACACGTAGTTCAACAGCAGCGTGCTGATCGTCTCGTTTACCTGGAAGCCGTTCTTCAGAACCGCCGCGATACCGGCCCAGAGCAGGCCGCCGATCATCCCGGCGACCAGCATCAGCGGCAGCATCACGATCAGTGGCAGTCCGCCGCCGACGATCGTCGCGAAGGCGCCCGATGCGGCCGCGCCCATCAGCAGCTGACCTTCGCCACCGACGTTGATCAGGCCGGCACGGGCCGGCAACGCCACAGCCAACGCCGTCAAGATGAACGGCGTCGTGCGCGTGATCACCGCCTGTTGGTCGATCGCGAAGATCGGCAACAGCAGCCAGATCAGGATCGGCGTCGCGATCGGCGCCGCGACCTTCAGCCAGGGATTGTTGGCTACGAAATCGCGCGGCTTGAAGTTGCGCGCCGGTGCCGGCGGCGTGAAAGTGGTCGCGTCTGCGGTGCCGCTCATGCCGCCTCCCTCCCGAGCATCATCGCGCCGACTTCGCCGCGCGTCGTCTCGTCCGGTCTGAAATCGCCGACGAGCCTGCCGCCGTGCAACACGGCGATGCGGTCGCTGACGCTGAACAGCTCATCGAGGTCTTCCGAGATGAAGAGCACCGCCGCGCCTTTGCGCGCCTGCTCGAACAGCAGCTCGTGCGTGGTGCGCACACTCATCAGGTCGAGACCGCGAGTCGGATAGCTGGCGACCACGACGCCGGGCTCGCGCACCAGCGCGCGCACGATCATCAGCCGCTGCACATTTCCGCCGGAGAGCGAGTCGACGCGGCGTGCGGGATCGGCGAGTCCGATTGCCTTCGCCGACGGCAGCTCGGCCGTCTGCTGGCGCACGGACGGCCAGTGGTAGCCGATTCGCGTCTGCGGCGGATCGATGCCGCCGATCGCCATGTGCTCGGCGATGTCGAGGCCGGGAACGACCTCCATCGCCAGCGGGTCTTCCGCCATCACTGAAACACCGCTCCGGCGCGCCTCGGGCACCGGTTTGTTCTCGATGTAGACGCCGCCGATCGCAATCTGACCCTGATCGACTGGGCGCAGTCCCATCATCGCCTCCGCCAGCTCGCGCTGACCGCCGCCGGAAACGCCGGCCACGCCGATCACTTCGCAGCGCTCGGCGACCAAGCTGAACTCACTGATCGCGGGCAGGCCGTTGTCGCCGTTTACGGTGACGTGCTCCAGCTGCAGCGCCGGACCGTCGACGTGCGCGATCACCGTAGGGCGCTCCGAGAGCTTCGGAACGGACTGGCCGACGACGGCCTCGATCAGCTCCGCGTCGGACATACCGGGCAGATCGTCGGACGACATCACGACTTTGCCACCGCGCAACACCGTCAGGCGGTCGCAGACCGCTCGCACGTCGTGAATCTTGTGTGTGATGATCGCCAGCGCCATGCCTTGGTCGCGCAGGTCGCGGATCACGTTCATCAGGCCCTCGACCTCTTGTGGCGCAAGCAGGCTGGTCGGCTCGTCGAGGATCAGTACCTTTGCGCCGCACATCAAGACCTTGAGAATCTCGGCCTGCTGGCGCTCGCTCATCGAGAGCTCCTCGATCGTGCGCTTCGGGTCGACGCTCATCCCGTACTTCTCCGCGAGCTCGACGAACTGCTGCTCGATCGAGCCGGCGTCGATGATGAAGTCGAGCTGCGGCAGTGCGAGCTCGATGTTTTCGAGCACCGTCAGCGCTGGAATCAGTCGAAAGTCCTGAAAGACGAGGCCGATGCCGGCGGCACGCGCCTTGCCCGGCGAGTCGATCACCGTCGGCACACCTTCGATCAGCAGCTCGCCCTCGTCGGGCACGTTTACGCCGTAGAGCGACTTCGCCAACGTCGACTTGCCGGCGCCGTTCTCGCCGAGGATCGCGTGGACCTCGCCGGGGAACAGCTCGAGGCTGACCGAGTCGTTGGCGACCAGTGTTCCGAAACGCTTGGTCAGGCCGCGGACCTCGACGGTCGCGACCTCCGCCTCCATTTGTGGGGCCACCGCTTCGGCGACCATCCCGGGATTCATCGTCTGTCCTCCTGTGTTGAGGGAGCGGCAACGGCCGCCGGTGAGCAACTGCGGTTTGACTGCGGGATGGGTGAATGGGCCGACTCGGCCAGCGGTACTGCGAAAAAACTTCGATGCGACGGCGGAGCGGACATCACTCGCCGGCCGCCTCGACATCGAACATGCGCGCGAGCATCGCGCCGACGCGCTGCTCCACAACGCGCGCGCTGCGGTCGATGTGCACGCGCATCAACGCGGCGGCGGCGTCGGACTCCTGGCTGAGCACGGCGTCCGCGATCTCGATGTGTTCGTCGATCGTCTTCTGAATGCGGTCGCCGGTTGTGAAGTCGTGCACGCGCAGAATGCGGATGCGCTCGTTGATGTCGCGCAGATAGCGCATCGCGGCCGTGTTGCCGGAAGCCGCCGCGATGCCTTCGTGGAAGGCCTCGTCGGCGTAGACGAAGTCCGGGGTCTCGAGCTCGCTGCGCGCACGCCGTGAGCTCTTGCCGAGCGTCGCCCAGCTGTCGCGCAGCGCGGCTACGCGGTTGAGATCGCCGGTTGTGGCCGCCCGGCGTACGACGAGGTCTTCAAGCACTGTGCGCAACTCGTAGAGCTCGCGCATCGCGCTTGCCTGTGGCGGCTGCGGGGTCGTGCCGCCCATCGGATGCTTGACGACGTGGCCGTCGGCCTGCAGCCGGTGCAGCGCCTCGCGCACCGGCGTGCGGCTGCACTTGAAGCGCTCGGCGAGGTTCTCCTCGATCAGCCTGTCGCCGTAAGGAAACTGTCCGAGCAGCAGCTCGCCGCGCAGCTCCTGATAGACGCGCTCGGCGATCGAATCGCTTGCGGTAGCGAAGTTGCTGCCCGCGCCGGCGAGCAGCGAAGCCAGGATTTCGCTGGTCATTTCGCCGCCTTAGGGGCGGATGTACGCGCTGTTGTATACAGCGCTGTAGACAATCCTGTGGACACCGAGAGCATGGGATACGAAGCTATCCCCGCGCTCCAGGCGCGCTTTGCTCACTGTGTACAAAATCTCGCGCAGTCGTTTGGACAACCGCGAGAGACGCCCCGGCAGATCAGTTCAACACAAAAATCCGGCGGAGTTGTCGGATCTTTGAGCGAAAACCCGCATTCCTAGGCGTTACAAAAACGCCCGCACCCGAAAGATCAGACACGAGCGCCGGATCTTTTTTGGAGGCGGCTAGTCGGCGACGACCAGGTAGGTGCCGGCCGCGAGCAGTAGTACTCCGGCGAGTCGCTGAGTGGTGATCGCCTGCTGTTCCAGGCCGAGCGCGCCGAAGTGGTCCAGTGCCACGGCGGCGGTCAGCTGACCGGCGATCGTCGCAGCGGTGATGCCGCCGGCACCGAGCGTGCCGACGGTGAAGATCACCGTAGAGATGTAGGCAGCGCCGAGCAGACCGCCGATGAAGTAGTACCAAGGCAGCCCCGAGCCGCTGACGCGGCCCAAGCCCTCACCGGAGATGACGACGATCAGCGTCAGCAGAACCGTGCCGCCGATGAACGAGATCAGCGCCGCCGGGAACTTGCCGACGTGCTCACCGAGGTGACCGTTGATCGGCGCCTGAGCGGCGATCAGCCCGCCCATCGCGGCGACCAGAATGACGGCGAGGCCTTTGTCCATGCCGCGGGCCGAGCCGCTCACTTCGCCGCCAGCCAGTTCGGGCCACTGCCGACCGAGACGCCGAGCGGCGGATCGAGCGGATACGCGTCGGCCATTGCCACGACCGCCAGCTCGGCGATCCGGTCGGCCTCGGCCTGCGGCCCTTCAAACAGCAGTTCGTCGTGGATCTGCATCACGAGCTTGGTCTCGACGCCGGCCTCGCGCAGCGCGGCGCTGGCCTTGATCATCGCAATCTTGATGATGTCGGCCGCGGTGCCCTGCACGACGGAGTTGACCGCCAGCCGTTCGCCGAGCGCACGCGTCTGCGCCTGGCTGGAGGCGAGCTCCGGGATCGCGCGGCGGCGGCCCAGCAACGTCGTCACGTAGCCGTCCTTTTTCGCCTGTTCTTTGGTGTCGTCCATGAAGCGCTTGACGCCGTCGAAGCGCTCGAGGTAGCGGGCGATGAAGTCGGCGGCCTCCTGGCGCGGGATCTTCAGCCGGTCCGACAGCCCGAACGCCCCGAGGCCGTAGATGATCCCGAAGTTGACGGCCTTCGCGCGATCGCGCGTGGCGTGGTCGACCTTCGCCGGTTCGATACCGAAGATCGCCGCGGCCGTTTCTGTATGCACGTCCTCGCCGCGCTTGAAGATCTCGCGCAGCGTCTCGTCGTTCGCCACCTGCGCCAACACCCTCAGCTCCACCTGCGAGTAGTCGGCGCTGGTCAGAACGCAGCCCTTCTCGGCCACAAAGCATTTGCGGATCGTGCCGCCGAGCTGGGTGCGCACCGGGATGTTCTGCAAGTTCGGGTTGATCGAGCTGAGCCGGCCGGTCGCGGCGCGCGTCTGATCGAGCGTCGTGTGAATCCGCCCGTCGCGCGGCGAGATCGCCTTCGGCAAAGCGTCGACGTAGGTCGACTTCAGCTTCGTGATCTCGCGCCAGCGCTCGATCTTCTCGATGATCGGGCTCTCCTCGCGCAGCGCCGCCAGTACCCGCGCGTCAGTGGAGTAACCGGTCTTGCCCTTGCGTCCACGCGTCAGACCGAGCTTGTCGAAGAGGATCGGACCCAGCTGCTTCGGCGAGCCGATCGTGAACTTCTCGCCGGCGATCTCGTAGATCTCCTTCTCGAGCTGTTCGATGTCGCCCTCGAAGGTCGAAGACGCCTTCGCCAGTGCGTCGACGTCGAGCTTCATGCCGTTGCGCTCGATCTCGACCAGCACGGCGACGAGCGGCAGCTCGATGGTCTCGTAGAGCTCCGTCAGGTCGAGCTTCTTGATCTCCGGGCGCTGCAGTTCGGCGATATCGGCGACGGCCTGCGCGTCGATCGCGAGTTCGCTGAGCGCGCCGTCGACATTCTCGCCCGCGTCGGCGACGGCGATCTTCACGCCGAGGCTCGTCGCGAACTCGCGAATCTCCCACTGCCGCCGCGCCGAATCGATCAAAAAGCCGGCGATACGCGTGTCGTGCGCAAGCGCCGGCACCGCGCATTCGGCGCCGGTGAGCTGTTCCTTCAAGTGATTGGTGACGACCGGGCGCTCACCGATCGCGTCAACTATCGCGTCCATCGACTCGGCTACTCCGACCAGCGCCGGCCCCTTCGCGGGCAGCACCGCGAAGCGCGTCTCGTCGGCCTCCTGGTTGGCGGCATCCGCAAGCAGGGAGTCGGCTGGTCCATCGAGCTGGCCGCCGACAGGGCGCAGCAGCACGGTGATCTCGCCCTTCGGCAGCTTCGCCACCTCGGCGACGGTCGCCGCCTTGACCTTCAGCTTCGGGCCGCCGGCCGGCGCCGCGCCGTTGTCGCCGAACTGCTCCTTCAAGTCCTCCTCGATCTCGGCGAACGCCTCTTCCTGGAACATCCGCTCGACGCGGCGCAGCGGCTCGCGCAGGTCGTGCTCACGCATCACTTCGCGCAGCGCCGCGGGGTCGGGCCTCAGCTCGAAGGCGCGCGCCAGGTCGAAGTCCGGCGTCTCGACCTCGCGGTTCATCGTCGCGAGGTCGCGCGAGATCCGCGCGAGGTCGGCGTTCTCGGTCAGATTCTCTTTGCGCTTGGCGCCGGAGATCTTGTCCACGTTCGAGAGCACCGCTTCGAGCGAGCCGAACTCCTGCAGCAGTTGAGCGGCTGTTTTCTCGCCAATTCCCGGAACTCCGGGGATGTTGTCCGAGGTATCGCCTTTCAGGCCGATGAAATCGGGAACGAGCGAGGGAGGTACTCCGTAGCGCTCCTCCACCGCGGCCTCGTCGTAGAGCTTGGTGTCGGTGACACCGCGGCCAGTCGCCATGATCGTGACCTTGCCGTCGTCGACCAGTTGGAACGAGTCGCGGTCGCCGGTCACGACGATTACCTCGTAGCCCTCGCCCTTCGCGCGCTCGGCGATCGAGGCGATCACGTCGTCGGCCTCCCAGCCGTCGACGCGCACGTTCTCGAAGCCGAAGGCGCGCGCCAGCGGGTAGAAATGCGGCCACTGCTCGCGCAGCGCGTCGGGCTTGGCGTCGCGCTGGGCCTTGTAAGGCTCGTAGATCTCACCGCGGCCCGAGAGGCCTGCGTCCCAGACCGCGACGACGGCGGGGTCGCCGTGCTCCTGGTCCTCGATCAGCTTGATCCACATGTTCGCCAGGCCGAACAATGCGTTGGTCGGCATGCCGGTGCTGGACACGAACGTGTCCGGCAGCGCGAAAAACGCCCGGTACGCAAGCGAGTTGCCGTCGAGCAGATAGAGCTTGCGGTCGCTTTTCGCAGCCTTTGGCACGTGGGGCATCCTAGGCAAACAAAAAGCGCGGAGGCGTCACCGCCCCCGCGCTTTGAGTTAGTGCTTAGAGACTGGCAGTTAGCCGAGCGAAATCGCGGCCCACTGGAAGTCGCTCGCCGCGGGGTCGATCGCGCTACCCGTCGGGTTGCAGACGACGAGGCGGAAGAACCCGTTGGTGTTGTTCGAGTTGCCTGCCGTGACCGACAGGTTCGTCGAGAACGTGCCGTAGTCGGGCTGGGCGATGATCAGGTCCTTCGTCAGGTCGACACCCGGAACCGGCTGCGGCGCCTGCAGCGAGCAGCTGTTTGCCGCGATGCTGCCGAAGTTCAGGTTGATCAGGCCCGAGGCGTGCGCAACGTCCTTCAGGTTCAGCGAACCGTCCGCGATACCCGCTCCGGTGATCGCGCCAGCCGCGACCGCGCCGGCACTACCGGCGGTCGTCGCAGACGGAACCGTCGCGAGCGTCGACTCCTTGATGTCTTCGTC
>JBOGYW010000072.1:0-12336 GCA_050696815.1 Solirubrobacterales bacterium
GGTCAAGCCGGCGTGGCTCACGTGCTCGGACGTCATGCGAACACCTCAACGCGTGAGGCATCGAGGGCGAACTTGCGAACCCGCCGCGCGGTTTCGCGCGGGTCGATCAACGGACGCGGTCGCGCCCCTTGTTCGCACGGCGCGGTGAGCACGTGAATCATCTCCGGCCCGGCCGAAAGGCGATCGGCCGGGCGATCCCCAAGCGCCTGCGCCAGACCTTGCGCGTCGTTGCAGACCGACACCGCGTCGTAGCCCGAAGCGGCGGCGATCGCGGCGATGTCGCATGAGCGCGAGGCGGTGGGTTGGCCGCCCGTCGATTCGTGCATGCCGTTGTCGAGCACGACGTGCAGCAAGTTCGAAGGCGCCAGCCATCCGATCGTGGTCAAGTTGCCGAGATGCATCAACAGCGAGCCATCGCCATCGATCACGACGACGCGAAGCTCCGGACCGGCGGCGAGAGCGGCACCAAGACCGACGGCGCCGGCATAGCCCATCGCCCCCACTTGGTAGAAGAACTGTTCACGGTCGCCCGTGAAATGCAACTCACGCGAGGCGTAACCGGCGGTCGATATGACGAGCGTGTCAGGACCCACGGAATCAGTGATCGCACGCGTTGCTTCGGGCCGCGTGAACGCTTTTCCGGCAGACCGGAGATCCGTGATCGCCGGACTCGTCGTTGTTACGTCAGAGTCGGCTGCATCCATCGCACGCTGGCCGGGCTCGCCGATCGCGGTGTCCACCAGAAGCGCACAGGAACGCTGTTGCTCGACGAGTGACCGGGTGACGAACTCGCCCACCTGGGAAGCATCGGCGAGCTGGCTGATCCGTCGATGCGGAAGCTCGAGCAGATCCAACAGCGACTCGGTGATCTGCCCCATCAACCGATGCTGGGGTTCGTCGCCAGGCGCGTCACCGCGTAGTGAGCACACCACCGTGATCGGAATTTCGTGAGTCTGGACCAGCGAGCTGAGCGGACTGACCATGTTGCCGAGGCCTGAGTTCTGGGCCAGCGCAGCACCGCTCGATCCGCCCAACCACGCGCCCGCAGCCACCGCTGCGGCCTCTCCTTCACTCGTCGCGGGAACGAACTGAAATCGCTCATCGGCCGCCACCTTTTCGGCCAGCGGAGCAAGCAGTGAACAGGGGACGCCGCTCACGACCCGCACGCCTGCGTCGGCGATCGCCGTGCAGATCGACGACGCGTCGGGCCGGGTCATGGCAGAAACCGCGCTTCCGCCTCACGCAGCTCGTCGTAGTCGAACAGCTCGAAGATCTCGGCGATCGACGCGAGCGAATCCTGAAACTCGAATCCGCTGCCCTGAACGTAGGCGCGGCAAACCGCTCGCATCGCGAACACAGCCGCGCGAAGCGTCTGATTCGACCAGATCGCGAGCGAAATTCCGGCCCCGCTCAGCTCGGCGATCGATACGGCAGGGTAGGTCGTCGGACTCACGACAAGCGGGATCGAGAAGTCCCAGAGGTCGGCGAACGTCAAGACCTCATCCGCGTCAGAGGATTTCGAGTGGATGAATATCGCGTCGGCGCCGGCGTCGCGATACGCGCTCGCGCGTTCGATCGCTTCTGCAACCGGCAGCCCGCAGATCAGCGCTTCGGTACGCGCCACAAGACAGAACTCCGGGTCCGTCTGCGCTTCCTTGCAGGCAGAGATCTTGCCCGACATTTCGTCGCTGTCGATCAACTCCTGGCTGCCCGACGCGAACGAGTTCATTTTGGGAAAGAGCTTGTCCTCGATGCATAGTCCGGCAGCTCGGACCTTGCATAGCTTGCGCACCAGCTGACGCGCGTTGTTGAAGTTCCCGAATCCGGTGTCACCGTCGACCAGAACTGGCGCAGCGACCGCGTCGGTCATGCGGTCTACGGCAGCAACCAGATCAGAGGCCGTCAGCTCGCTGCTGTCGCGGACTCCGAGTGCACTGGAGAGTGAGAATCCCGACGCCCAAACTGCCGGGATCCCTTCCGTCACCGCAATCTTCGCCGACAGAGCGTCGTGTGCCGACATCATGCTGGAAGTCCCAGGTTCGGCAAGCAGCGCACGCAGCGCCTCCGACGGTTTCAGGTCGTCGCTGGAGACCGCGGCAGCGTGGCCGTTGAGATGCGGAGTGATCACGAGACTCTCCCGACTCGCGGAGGGCTTCCGGTTGTCAGAACATGCAAAATCTCCTCAGCAACCCGCGAACGCAGGCTCTCCTCCGACTGGACCGAAAGGAACGCCCGGTGCGAGCTGCACAAAACCCGATCGGATGCCACCAGGGCGCGCGTGACCGGATCGCGGTTCGGGTCCTCCGGAGTAAAAACATCGGCCGCGTAGCCCGCCAAGCGGTCCGCTTCCAGCGCGTCGAGCAGTGCCTTCGGATCAACGAGGCCGCCACGCGCGGTATTGATCACCACCGTCGATGATTTCACCTTCGACAAGAAATCGGATCCGACCATCAGCCGCGTCTCTTCCGTCAGCGGACAGTGCAGGAAGACGATGTCGGCCCGCGCTGCCAGCTGGTCCAGCGACTCGCTGGCGCTCACGCCGTAGCCGTTCATCAGATCAGCGCTGACATACGGATCGAACGCGACGACCTGTCCAAAGAAGGTCTGCAGCCGCCGTGCGACGGCGCGACCGATCCTGCCGAATCCGACAATTCCGGCCGTCAGGTCGCCGATCCGCCGGGGACGCCCGCCCGCGTAGATCCCCCAGTTGTCTGATTTGATCGCCGAGTTCTGAACGCAGATCCCGCGTTCGAGCGCGAGCGCAAGGGCAAGTGTGTGCGCCGCGACTTCGTCGACGCAGTAGTCAGGCACGTGAAATCCGAAGATCTCCGTGGTGTCAAGCAACGGAATGTTGAGGTTGTCGAGACCGACGCCCTGGCGAGCGACGACTTTGCAGGTCGGTCGCAGTGCATCCACCATCGGCTCCGTGAGCTGAGTTCGGTAGATCACGAGCGCGTCGGCACCCACCAGCGACGCGGCGACCTGATGCTCGTCGGCGCGACTGCTCTTCGGAATCGCGGTCAGCTCGATCTCCGCACCGAAGACTTCAGATTCGATCGCAAAGTCGCCGGGGTCGAACTCGGCGGCGGGCGACCACGCTGGATCCGAGTAGACGACCTTCATGCGTCCGCTCATAGGACCACCGTCTTGACCACGCTCATCTCACGCATCGAAAACGCCGCGCCTTCACGACCAAGCCCACTGTCCTTGACGCCGCCAAACGGGATCAGCGGAGAGTCGAACTGTGGGCCGCCGTTGACAACGACGGTGCCGGTCCGAAGCTCGCGCGCACATCGCAGGGCCGTATCCAGGCGACCGGTGAACACTCCGGCCTGCAGGCCGTATTTCGTCTGATTTGCGACGGCGATGGCCTGCTCGACGTCGTTCACGCGGATAACGGGTGCGCATGGTCCCATCGTCTCCTCCGCTACGAGCTGAGATTCCTGCGACACCCGGTCCAGCACGGTCGGCCAGATCTGGCAGCCGGAGCGCCGGCCGCCGCACTGCATTTCCGCGCCATGTTCGACGGCCTCGGCGATCCTGCGCTCCACCTCGACCGCGGCTTCCTCGTCGATCAATGCGCCGATATCGGTCTCTGGATCCGCGGGGTCGCCAACTTTCAACTCCGCCACGCGGCCGACCAGCCGTTCGATGAACTCGTCGGCGACCGGCTCGGAGACGATCACTCGCTTCACGCCACGACACGACTGGCCGCTTGATGAGAACGCGCCTTCGACGGTCGCCTGCACGGCATCGTCGAGGTCGGCGTCGTCGAGTACGAGCAGCGCGGAACTGTCTCCGAGCTCAAATGTCGTCTTCAGCATTCCGGCCTGCTGTGCGATCGCCTTGCCGATCCGCGCGCTCCCGGTGAACGTGATCATCTTCGGGTGCTGCGACTCGATGGCGGTCGTGACGACGACGTCGGGTGCGCCGGTCAGGACCGTCAGCATCGGCCGCGGCAGACCGCATTGATAGAAGAGCTCGGCGATGCGCAGCGCCGTGAGCGGCGTCTTCTCAGACGGCTTCAGGACCACCGGGCAGTTCGCCGCGATCGCCGGAGCGAGCTTGACGACAACTTGGTTCAACGGGCGGTTGAACGGTGTGATCGCGAGCACCAATCCGATCGGTTCGAGTGTCGTAATCGCCATCCGCGCCGGCGATCCGGTCGCAGGGACGGGAATCGTCTGGCCAAACAATCGCTTCGCCTCTTCGGCACAAGTGAGCAGCAGGCGGCACGCGCGGTCGACTTCACGGCGCGCGTCTTTGACTGCGGTTCCACACTCGGCGACAATCGAATCCACGAAGGTCGTCCGCTCGGCACGCAGCCGGTTGGCGACCGCCGCCAGCAGCTCCGCCCTCTCCTCCGGGCCGAGCGACGATTCGTACCCCGCGACCTGCTCGATTCGCTGCAAGACCTCGCTCGCATCCATCGCTTCAACCGTGCCGACCTGCTCCCCGGTGAATGGGTTGCGAACAACGATGTGCTCTGCTGTCACCGTCGCCATGCTCACTTCGAATCTCCCCCCGAAGCAGCGTCGTACCCCCAGCTGTCACGCGACCTTCTTCCGGCCCTGAGCGTCGATGCCGCCGAAAACGTTCGCGTCAGCTCGTTCTGATCGCAACTCGCGACGCCTCGGCCACCAGTCGTGCCGAGCTTGATCGTCGACCCGTTGCCGCGCAGCGAAAAGGCAACGTGCGCGTCGATCCAGATCGCATCGCCGTGATCGAGGGTCTGCGACTCGATCGATCCGCCGTCGTCCCACCGCAGCGTCAGCCTGCCACTTGTGACGAGCAGGTGTGTCTCGCCGCTGTCGCAGATATCGAGTTCGCCGTCATCGTGATCGTCGAGCTCGATGCGCATGAAGATTCCATAGACATCGGGTACATGGGTCGCCGCGGCAAGCGACGCGACCTCGTACGGCCCAAATGCTCGGATCGTCGCCCGTGCCTCCGCCACACTGCGTCCGCATTTTCCAAGCGCATCGTGGTCAAACGCCGGCGGCAGAAAACTGCGGTAGTCGACGCCGAGCGTCTGGCAGAGCGCGACCAGCGACGACATAGGAATGGTCTCCCGGCGGCCCGCGCAGAAATCGTCCAGCACCGCCGGTGGAATCTCGGCCTGCTCCGCCAGTGACTGATTCGTCCAGCCTCGACGCGTGATCTCCCGAGTGAGCAGCGCGGCCGAGCAGCCGACTGCGTCGAACTGGCCGATCCACCTCTCAAACGCGGCGTCGTCCCACTCGTCACAGCGCTGCAGCAACGGCCCGAGCGGCGCGCCGACGGTGTAAGACAAGATTCGCGCCGGAACATCACTGGCGAGCGCGTAGCTGTGCGGGCAGAAACTCGGCTCGATGTACGAATCGCCGATGATCCAGGAGTCGCGTGGATCGATATTCGCGGCAAGGATTTCCCAGCCATCGCCTTCGGCCGAGTCCGACCAGCGTCCCGAAATGTCCCCTGGACCCAGGTTGACGGTAAGCGCCGGCTCGAGGTGACCGTTGTTCAACGCCGGCAGTCGATCGGCCGGGCAGTGAATATCCAGCAGCACCGGACCGACCTCTCCGTGCGGTGCCGGCAGCGAGTAGTAGTCGTAAAAATGAATCCCGTCGCGCTGGATCGAGCGGCGCGAACCTTCGATCTCGTCGGCCGACATCGAGATCGCACGTGGTCGGATCGAAGGGCCGGATGTCAGCTGCTCGGGGTCGACGTCCAACAGATCCGCGAGCCGAGTCGCGAAGTCCACGGAGACTTCGCCGCCGAAGTCGTCGAACTGCCGGAGCTCGCCCGGGTGTACATCGGCAAGCGCCTCCGCTATCTGCTCGAGCGTGATCTTCCGGGCGTTTGCCCAGCGCGCGACCTGTGTCGCTCCGATCGTGATGCTGGTCGTTTTAACGTTTGCCGTCATATATTCCGGTACCCATAAGAAGTTGCATCTATGGTTGTCAAGTTTGCGTCAATAGTACGCGTCTGGATTTTTGATTCGCCGCATCCGACCAGCTCCGTTTTGACTCGGCGAAGATCTCCCTGGCGGCCGCACGATCGATCGATCGCGGGGCATTCGCGATCCGCGGCGACGCCATCGCCTGGTCGATCAGCTGCTCTTCGTCGAGATCGCCGACGCCGCGTAGAGCGTCTTTCTCAAGCGCCTTCACGAGCACTCTGAAGCGCCGTTGCGCGCCGCTCGCCTCGGCCTCGCCCATCGCGCTCGCAACCTGTGCAACGGTCGAGCGCGTGTGCTCCGGGCCGCGCGGATCCACGCAGTCGAAAGCTCCGACGGACGCGTTGAATCCGATCAGCGCGGCGAGCGTGGCCGCACAGGCCTGGCCGTGGGGCACACCGAGCTGAAGCGTCAGCGGATACGAGAACGCGTGAGCAGCGCCGGTTCCACCGCGCTCGATCGAACATCCGGCGCAGAGGCCGGCGAGCGCGACTGCCTTCAGATCCGCGTCGGAGCGGTCGCGCCTCGCCGCGACGGCATGTGCCGACAGGAGTGCGACCGCCCGCAGCCCGATCGCCGTGGAGTCGGCGGTTGCTCTGGTTGACCACGACCCTTCCACGGCCTGCACGAGCGCATCCAGCAGGGAGTCCGCGTAGATCTCGTCCGGCACCGTGGCCGTCAGCAGAGGATCGACGATCGCAAGATCGGGCGCCATCGTCGCGCCGGAAAACGAAAGCTTTCGCTTCTGGTCGAAATCCCAGACCGCTGCGCTGGAGGTCACCTCTGCGCCAGATCCCGCTGTCGTCGGAACCGCGATCAACGGCCGGTCGGCGGATCCGGCAGGCCAGTCCGTCAGTCCGTCAACCGGCGACGCATGCGCCACCAGCTTGGCTGTATCGATGACGCTCCCACCGCCGAGCGCGACGACCATGCCGATGTCCGCGTCGACTGCTTGCCGACGGATCGCTCCGATGCTCGCAAGACTCGGGTGACTCTCGGTCTGCTCGAAAAACAGCGGGTCGAACTCGCCCAGTGAGTCGAGGAGGCCGCGTTGCCACGTCTTTGCGCTGTCGATCGATCCGGTGATCACCACCGCGCGGCCCGCTCGTGACCGCATCGAGCGCAGCTGTGAGGCGAGATCGTCGGCCGCTCCGAGGCCGAACGAAACCCTTGTGCTCAGCCAGTCCGGAAGACCTATTTCGAGGTTTGAGGCGACCCCTGAGATGCTCATCCTGTGCCTCAGTCTCAGCCAAATGCCTGGAGTTGAGACAACAGTGCGTCGGTCTCCTCCTCGGGAAACGTGTAGGCGTGCTCTTCCGCCGGAAATGCGGCGGAACGCACATCGAGCGAAAACTCGTTGAGCGCCCTGAGCGAAGCTTCGCGGAGGTTTCCATACTGCTTGACGAAGCGTGGCGCGTGTCCCGTGCTGAGACCAAGTAGGTCATGCCAGATCAGCAGCTGCCCGTCTGTCGAGCCGCCGGCGCCGATTCCGATCACGGGAATTCGCATGCGAGGCATCAGCGCCTCGGCGAGCACCGCTGGTATCGCCTCGAAAACGATTGCGAAGCAGCCCGCTTCCTGAAGCGCGAGTGCCTGCGCCGCGACGTCGAGCGCGTCGGGAATCGTCCGGCCGCGCGCCTTGAACCCATCAGCTTCGTCGACGCTTTGTGGAGTTAGACCGACGTGCCCCATGACCGGTATCCCGGCAGCGACGATCGCTCTGGCCCGCTCCACGCAGCTCGGAACACCGCGCTCGAGCTTGATGGCTCCCGCGCCGCCCTCCGAGACAAAGCGCCTGGCGGTTGCGACGGCCTGTTCATCCGAGATCTCGTAGGTGCCGTACGGCAGGTCTCCGACCAGCAGAGTCTCTTTCAGGCCCCGCGCGACTGCCGCGGTCAACGGGAGCAACTCCTCGATGTCGAGTTCGGAGGTGGACGAGTATCCGTAGATGGTCATCGCCGCGGAGTCTCCGACCAGTACGAGATCGACGTCTGCCTGTTCGGCAAGCCGCGCTGCCTCGGTGTCGTAGGCGGTGACCATCACGATCTTCTCGCCCGACGCCTTCAATCGCTGAAGGCGCTCGACACCGGCGGACCCGAGTGACACGTCGCTCGCCGTCATCCGCTTCCCTCCGCCCCGGCAACTCGCTGATTGTGCTCCGTGACACGCACAAAGGCCGGCGTCGCGGAACTCGCCTCTTCGGCGGACAGTTCCGCGAAGGTGTAGACGTTCACGCTGTCACCGACATGACCCAGCCGCGCTGCGGCGCCGTTGAGCTGTACGGTCCCGGAGCCGGGAGCACCGCGCATGGCATACGTCTCGAACCTCGCGCCCGTGCTCAGATTTGCGACCGCGACGAGCTCGAACTCCGCGATCCGTGCGGCGGACATGAGCTCGGAATCAAGCGTCAGCGATCCGACGTAGTTGAGGTCGCAGTCGGTTATAACCGCGCCGTCGATCTCCGATTTGAGCATTCGGCGCAACATCACGCGGAAATCTCCGATTCAAATTCTGGCCACCGCTCGGGGATGTCCGCATCGGCCGAGCCGGTAAGCGCCTGGTAGAGCATTGCGCGAAGCACGAAGTGGTAGTGCTTGGCGCTGCCGAAGTGCTGCGTCAGCAGCACGGCGCTTAGATGTTCGCGGCGGTCGACGATGAAGCTGGTACCGGCGCTTCCGACCCACCAGAAGTCTCCCCGCGTGCCCGGGAAGGGGGCTCCACCGCGATCGGTACGGACAGCCGCGCCAAGCCCGAACCCGTATCCCATGCCGGGGATGTAGTCGGGACCGGTGTTCGCTCGATCGCCGAGATGATCGGAAAGCATCAGCTGCAGCGACTTGGGGCTGATCAGCGACCCGGCGGTCGGCTCCGCGCCGGTGCGAAGGAACTCGGCGAACTTCAAGTAGTCGACCGCCGTCGAATACGCGCCGCTACCGCCGGAAACAAAGCGCGGCGGATCCGTCGGATCGACGAAATCGTGTTGCCCGGTCGGTTCGCAGAGCCGCTCGAGCGACTCCGCGTCGACGTGCCAGGCGGTGTCCACCATCTCCAGCGGCTCGAAGATGTTTTCGACGCAGTACCTGTCGAGCGACGTGCCGGAGACGACTTCGATAAGCCGCCCAAGAATGTCGGTGGAGAAGCCGTACTCCCACGTGCTGCCTGGATCGTGCGCGAGCGGCAGGGCTGCGATCAGCTCCACGAACTCCTCGCTCGTGTAAAGCGTGGCGGCGCGGTCGTGGTGAAACCGCTCGATACCGGCCGCCGCGTACATTTCGGCCATTCCCGGCGAAGGGTTGACGCCGCCGGCCAAACCCGACGTGTGGCACAGAAGATCCTGGACGCTTATCGACCGGCGAGCGGGGCGAGTCTTGCCATGCTCGACGACCATCGGATTGCCGAACTGAGGCATGTATAGCTCGATCGGATCGGAAAGCAGGATCTCTCCGCGTTCGTACAGCTGCATCGCCGCCACGGACGTGAACATCTTCGTCATCGAGTAGATGCGAAATATCGAGTCGAGGCGCGTTGGGGTCACGCCTTCCTGAGTGCCGAGCGCATGGTTGAGCACGATCTCACCATCGGCGATCACACCGATCACCGCTCCATGAATGCGAGCGGAAGCGACGTCGCGCTCAACCCGTTCGATCAGCCGGGTAAGCCGCGTGTCGCAGAATCGCCGCCCGTTCTGCGCGGAAACTGTCGACAAGTTCATCTCTGTGGTGCTCATACTCCCACTTCGATTCGCTCGAGCCGTGGGAAACTGGCGACCACTTGTTGTCGCGCGAGTTCGAAGACTTGATCCGGCGGCAGCTCTCCGTCGATGTGGACGAACTGATCTGCCTCCGGCAGTCCCATGTAGGCGTCCTCAAGACCCTGGAGAAACTCGCGGCGCACAGAGCCGGTGCCGCGACGGTCGATCCTGCGTAGCGCCTCGTCGATGGAAACGTCAACGTAGATCGTCAGGTCCGGCACCGGGATGAACTCGAACAGCTCACGAATCAGCGGTTGGTTCGACGCTTCGAACTGCGCCGCGGCGGCGAACTGGCAGTAGCCACAGCGATCCATGACCACGAACGAATCAGGCGTTTCGAAGCTGTCTCGCGCCTTCTCCAGTTCATTCCACTTCAACAACGACGCGCAGAGCTTTGACACCTCCGGACCGAGCATCTCGAGTTCGTCGCCGAAACCACGACGGATCGCGATCTCTTTCATCGCGCGATGCGCCGGAAGCAAGCTCACGTTCTCGGGCAGAGCGACGCGCTCGCCGATCGAGCGGAGCCAGGCGCCGAGCGCATCGACGACCGTGGATTTGCCCGCTCCATGCAAGCCGATGACGGCAATCACGTCGGCGCGTTTTTCGATCTGGGGGAAGGTGGTCAAGTCGTCCATTTTCACCTACGCCAATCGCTGCGTCGCCGAATACGCCGAACGGCCGCAAACCGCTTGAAAAACGCGGTTTGCGGCCTGGTTGGTTCGGCGGGCAGCACGAGTTGCTAGCAACCCGTGGTGTCGTAAGAGCTCGTGTTCTCGTAGTAGTCGCCGCTCCAGCCGGTCACCTTCGTGGTGATCACGTTGGTCTGGCACCCCGAGGGGTTCGTCAGGACCGCAGCTGAAATCGATGTAGTCGTCGACGAAACGGCCTGCTGAGGCACGTTGGTGAGGGTCGTTCGGACTCGTTGGTCGCTCTCTTCTTCACCGATGTCGACCACCGAGCCTGAGCCCTTCGTGATCACAATCGCGCCGCCGGGGCCGCGCGAGACGACCGCGAACTGCACCGAGTTACCGACCGAGGTGATGTACACGTCGCCGTACCACGTCGGCGGCAGGAACGGCAGGCCGGTCTCTGTGTCGCCGATGTCCGAATTCGACGGGCAGTTGTCGGCCATCAGGTCGTTGTTGGAGCAGGTTCCAAGCGCGCCGAGGGCCGGGAAGCTGATGCCCGTGTCCGCCGGGAAGGTGGTCTGAACCGTCTTCGTGTATCCGTACTGGATCGTCTGGTCGGCGCGGTCCGCGCTCGATACGGAGGTCACGCCGAAGGCGGCGTCATGAACCGTCGTGCTCGGAGTCACACTCACCGATCCCGTTACGTCGACGTACCCACAGCCTGTCGCGGTGAATCCGTCCGTCGTCGTCGCGGTCGAGGAGTTGTGTGCCGTGACCGTGACGCTGTCTGTCGACGCGGCCGAGCACTTGTGCGTGTTGTTATTGAAGTACGCACCGGAGTTCGTGCTGTTCGCGCGCGCCTGAATCACCATGTCCAAGCTGTTGAACGTGATGCCACTGCCGTCGTGGGTGTCCGGGATGTCGTCGATCGTCATGACCTGAGCGGCATCCAGCGGCTTGAGTGTCGTGTGGCCCACGAGGAACATCTTCGGCTTGCCACTCGGGCGCAGGACGATGCCGAGCGTGCCGACGTCGTATGTGTCGGCCTCCAGTTCGTAGATCGTTCCTGAAACGCTCGTAGCGCTCCCGAAAGTGATGTTGGCCGTGGCGGTTCCGACCTGGCTCGCCGACGGGCAGTCGTCGTCGTAGAAGTCGCCGCTGGTGCACAACGAGGTCGGGGCTGCCCAGTTGAACGCCGTTCCCGGCGCCATCGACAGCGTGTAAGTCTCAAGTGCGTCGCCGCTGACGCTGAGCGAATAAGTGGTGTCCGGGTGGCCGGCTGCCTGAGTGGTGGAGGGCGAGACGTCGTAGGTCGGCGTGATCGACGCAGACGCAACGCCAGCGAATGCCAGTGCCACGAAGATTGTCAATCCGGCTATCCGAGCTGCGGTCGCGATGCGAAGCAACGGCATTGAGGTGAAACGGTTGGACTGCAAACTGCACTCTCCTTCTTAATACACCTGTTTATTTACAGAAAGTGTGAGGTCCAATGTCCGTTTCGGATACCTCATTTCGTGGTCATCATACAGACACCGATGTCACCATTCTGTTTGCGACCTAAAAAACGCAGATTGAGGTAAGAGCGCGGGTTGGGCTAGATGGTCCAGCTCTTCGGAGTAAGCCCCGCGACCCGTCGATGGCGGCTCGCCCAGTACTCAACGGACCGATCGATAGCTTCCTCAGGATTCGCGATCTCACGCTCGGGGACGAGTGCCGCGTCGATCTCAAGGTACGGCCGGAAGTGGCTGAGCGAATCGAGGATTGCCATGTGACGCGGCGAGAGTTGGTTGCGCGCGAACGGCAGGAAGAAGCGCGCCCACTGCTCCTCATCCAAGATCCGTGGCGCGGCCAGCGGTTCACAGCCGGCCGCCGATCGCCAGCGGTTCATCGAAGCCATGATCGCCTCGACGGCCGCCTCGAGCGACAGAGCACTCTTGCCACCGGCGACCGTTGTCATGTCGCCGCCAGGTCCGCGGGCAAGTGCGATCGCGACGATTTCGCGCGCGAGATCGTCG
>JBOGYW010000073.1:0-12329 GCA_050696815.1 Solirubrobacterales bacterium
GTACTTAACTAGGAAGAGGATGGGGCTGTGAGCTTGGCTTCCCGCGCCTATGAGGGCGTGAGGGAATTTCTCGTCGAGATCGGCGAGATGGTGATTCTCGCTGGCAAGACCATCATGTCTGCGATCAGACCGCCGTACCCGTACGGCGGCGAATTCGTGCAGCAGTTTTTGTTCGCGCTGAAGCTCTGCTGGTTCCCTCTAATCGTCTCGACCGTCGCGCTCGGATACGGCGCGCCGGGTCTGCAGGCAGGAAACATCTTCACGATCCTCGGATCGATCGACCGCCTCGGCGGTTTCTTCGTGCTCGCGTCGATCCGCGAGTTCGCACCGTTCGTGACCGCCGTCGTGATGGCCGGCGTCGCCGGCACCGCGATCACCGCCGACCTCGGCGCGCGCAAGATCCGCGACGAGCTCGACGCGCTGGCCGTGCTTGGCGTCGACGCGATCAAGAACCTCGTCGTGCCGCGCTTCTTCGCGCTGATGATCCTCACCGGCCTATTCGACATCTTCGCGCTGATGCTCGGCGTGTCCGGCGGTCTGATCGCGACGCTCGTCAATGGCGCGCCGCTCGGCCCGTTCTGGGCGACCTTCTTCACCAACGCCTCGGTCACCGACCTCTGGGGCTCGCTCGTGAAGACCACGATCTTCGGCGCGATCGTCGCGATCGTCTGTTGTTACAAGGGCATGAACGCGAAGGGCGGCGCCGAGGGCGTCGGCCGCGCCGTCAACCAGGCGGTCGTGATCGCCTTCATCGGCATCTTCGCCTTCAACTACGTCTTCACGCAGGCGCTGCTTGCGACCCACCCCGAGATCACGGCGATCCGCTAGCGAGTAACAATGAGCGCCGTAGCGATAAGGAACAAGCTCGAAGAGTGGCTGGAAGCATTCGGCCAGGTCGTCAAGTTCGGCTCGGAAGTCGTGATCGACATCTTCGGCGGCCGCGTGATGACCTTCTTCGGCGAGACGCTTCGCCAGGCGGGCGTGCTGATCATCGGCTCAGCCGCGGTGATCCTGACGCTGATGTTCTTTCTCGGCCTGCAGTGCGGCATCGAGGGCGCCTACTCGCTGCGCGCGTTCGGCGCGCCCGCGTATGCCGGAATCTTCACCGCTTGGTGCGACCTGCGAGAGGTCGCGCCGTACGCGTTCGGTTACATGATGTGCGCGAAGGTCGGTACCGGAATCGTCGCCGAGCTCGGCTCGATGCGCATCAACGATGAGATCGACGCGCTCGAAGTGATGGGCATCGACAGCGTGCTCTTCCTCGCTTCGACCCGCCTGCTCGCGTCGTGGATGGTGCTGCCGTTTCTCTACGTCGTCGGCGTCGGCGGCGCGTTCTTCGCCTCTTACTTGGCGGTCGTGCAGCAGGTCGGCGACGTCTCGAGCGGTTCTTACTCACTCGTGTTCTGGCTGTTCCAGAACCCGCCAGACCTCTTATTCAGCATGATCAAGGCGATGACGATGGCGACATTCATCGTGATCATCGCCTGCTTCTACGGGTACACGGTCACCGGTGGCCCGGTCGGCGTGGGTGTCGCGACCGCGAAGTCGATGGTCGCGAACATCGTCGTCGTCCACCTCGTGGGAATGATGGGAACCGTCTTCTTCTGGGGCGCCAATCCGCGTGCGCCGATCGGCGGATGACGGAGGAAAATGTTGTGGCGGGATTAGTGCGCGAATTTACGGGTTGGTTTCCGGGTTTTGATTTTCGATTGGGAGATGAGCAGCTGTGAACACTGATGGCGAAAACTTTGAAGAGGGCATGGACGACGTGACGGCACGCGCCGAGGACGCCGCGACCGAGCACGAGCGAATCTTCGCGTCGAACGGCGAATCGTTCCCTTCCCAGCTGCCGCCGGAGAAGCGCCCGGCCGAGCCGACCGTTCACCTCGACGAATTCGGTAACCGCATCCCGCCGAACGCGCCGGGCTACGAGCACGCCGGCCCGTACGACTTCCACAGTCACGTGGTGCGTGACCACGGCGCCGAGCGCAGCGCGATCGAGTTCATCGACGTGCACAAGGCATTCGGCCGCAACAAGGTTTTGAACGGACTCGACCTGCAGATCCCGGAGGGCCAGATCTCGATGATCCTCGGCCCGTCGGGCACCGGCAAGTCGGTCTGCATCAAGCACATGGTCGGACTGCTCTATCCCGACCAGGGCGACGTGCTCGTGCACGGCGAGTCGGTTCCGAACATGGAAGACGACCGCCTGTTCGAGGTGCGCAAGAAGTTCGGCGTGCTGTTCCAGGACGGCGCGCTGTTCGGTTCGATGAACCTCTTCGACAACGTGGCCTTCCCGCTGCGCCAGCACACCGACAAGAGCGAAGCGGACGTCGGCGAGATCGTCAACGGACGGCTGAAGGAAGTCGGCCTCGGCAACGACGGCGAAAAGATGCCGAACGAGCTCTCGGGCGGCATGCGCAAGCGCGCCGGCTTCGCCCGCGCGCTGGTGCTCGACCCGGACATCGTCTTGTTCGACGAGCCCGACTCGGGCCTCGACCCGGTGCGCACCGCACTGCTGTGCGAGTTGATCAAGGAGATCCACGACGAGAACGGCGGCGCGTACGTCGTCATCACTCACGACATCTTGAGCGCTCGGCGCGTTGCTGAGCACATCGCACTCCTCTGGAAGGGCCGCATCGTGGATGCCGGTCCGGCGCAGGAGCTGTTCGATTCGGAGAATCCGTTCGTCAAGCAGTTCCTGACAGGGGACGCGGCAGGCCCGCTGGGCATGGAGTAACTGTTGAAGCGAAGGTCCCCCAGACATCCAGCCGGAGTCCCGGCTCTTCTCGGCGCCCCCTCGGAGGGGCGCTTGGCGCGTAAAAGCGGGGTCGTTCTGAACTCTGTTCAGAACCACGTCTGCACGCGCCCGGAGGGGGTTCGGTAGCGATGGTGAGCAGTCGTCAGCGGGGCTTGGTGATCAGCGGTATCGCGCTCGCGGTGCTCGTCGTGCTGTGGCTCCTCCTGCGCAGCGGCGGGTACTACGTCAACGCCCAGTTCGAGACCGGCGGCCAGCTGGTCAAGGGCACGACGGTCAACGTCGGTGGGCAGCCGGTCGGCAAGGTCGAGGAGATCACGCTGACCGATGACAACCAGGCCAACGTGAAGATGAAGATCGACCAAAAAGCGATCACGCCGTTCCACCAGGGGACGACCGCGACGATTCGCTTGTTCTCTCTTTCTGGTGTGGCCAACCGCTACGTCTCGATCGCGCCCGGCCCGAACAACGCACAGAAGATCGACTCCGGCGGCGTGATCCTCGCCGACAACACTGAGCCGCCGGTCGACCTCGACCGCGTGCTCAACGCCTTCGACAAGAAGACGACGAAGGGTCTGCAGGACTTCCTGAAGGGCTCGGCCGCGCAGTATGCCGACGACCCGTCGACGCCGCTCAATGAGACGGCCTATGCGAACAAGGGTCTGCGCTGGGTGGCGCCGTTCTTCGACGCCGGCGCGCGGCTCGCCGCGGCGGTTTCGCAGGACGACGAGACGCTCGCGCAGTTCCTGGTGGTTTCGCAGCGCGCGACCGACACGCTCGCCGCGCAGAAGGACCAGCTGACCGCGGTGTTCCGCAACTTGACCGCGTTCACGCAGGCCGTCTCGTCCGAATCCGAAAACCTCGACGCCGCTTTGGCGATCCTGCCGACGACGCTGCGCGAGGGCACGCTGGCGTTCGAGCAGCTGCGCCCGGCGATGGCCGCGCTGGAAAATCTTTCGAACCACTCGGCGCCGATCGGCGAGGACAACGGCGACGGACTTGCACCTCTTTTCCGCAAGCTCGTTCCGCTGCTCAACAACGCTGAGCCGACGCTGCACGACCTCCGCCTACTGATGCGCCAGAGGGGTGCGCACAACGACTTGACCGATCTGTTCGCCAATCAGCCGCGACTGACCAAGCAGGCACGCTCGACCTTCCCGAACTCCACGACGGCGCTGCAGACCGGCCAGATCGTGCTCGACTTCCTGCGCCCGTACACGCCTGAACTGACCGACTGGATCGCCCACTTCGGCCAGATCGCCAGCAACTACGACGCCAACGGCCACTACGTGCGTGTCTCCACCCAGACCGGCAACTTCCAGATCGACGACAAGGGCACGCCGAGCACCGCGGATGACACGTTGGTGCCGACCAACAACGGCAGCCTGCAGCAGTACTCGAAGACCGGCGTCAAGCGCTGCCCGGGCAGTGCGACGCAGGACGCGCCCGACGGTTCGAACCCGTTCACCGATGACGGAATCGACTGTGACCCGACGCTGAAAATTCCGGGACCGTGATGAAGCGCATTCCGAACATCAATCCGTTGCGCGGACGCCGCGTGTCGTTGCGGTCACGGCGCCTCACGGCGCTTGCAGTCGTCGCCGTCGCGGCGACCGTCGTCGTGATCGCGTCGGTCGGCGCGAAACAGACCAGCGGCTACCAGGTGCGTGTGAAGTTCGTCGACTCGGCGGGCATCACGAAGGGCGCCGACGTACGTGTCGCCGGAGCCAACGTCGGCTTCATCAAGAACATCTTCGTCGACCGCACGAACCAGTCGTCGGTCGTGATCCAGATCGCCGACCCGGCCTTCCAGCGCTTCTACGCCGACGCCAGTTGCCGTATCCGCCTGCAGTCGCTGATCGGTGAGAAGTTCGTGGACTGCAACCCGGGCACGCCGACCGAGCCCGAGCTGCGCGTCGACCCGACCGACCACGACCGCCGCCTGATGCTCGCGAACAAGACCGGCTCGCCGGTCGACACCGACCAGCTGCTCGACTCGATGCGCGAGCCGCAGCGCGAGCGCTTCCGCGTGATCATCAACGAGCTTGGAATCACGCTGACCGGCCGTGGCCAGGACCTGCAGGAGATCCTCAACCGCTTCGACCCGACCTTCAAGGAAGTCAACGACATTCTGCGCATTCTCGCGCGCGAGAACAAGCAGCTGGTGACGCTTGCCGTCGACGGCGACCGCTCGCTGCAGTCGCTGGCCGCCAACCGCAAGCACATCACGGGACTGTTCCGCAACGCCGACAAGGCTTCGCGCGCGACCAACGAGAAGCGCACCGAGCTGGCTGAGACGCTGGCGCGGCTGCCGAAGTTCCTCGACGAACTCGAGCCGACGGCCCGTCAGCTGCGGATCTTCTCGGAAGAGGCCGCACCGGTGGCGAAGTCAGCGCGCGAATCGGCCGCGAACCTGAGCACGTTCGTGACGGGAACGAATGAGTTCGTTGCGGCGGCGAACCCGGCGCTGACGAAGTTCGGCAAGACCTCCGACATCTTCCGCGCGCAGATCCCGAAGTTGACGCCGCTGGCAGATGAGCTGCGAGTGATTTCCGACAACCGCGGCACCGTGCTGAACCTGAAGAAGCTGCTGAAGAGCTTTGAGGACAAGAACGGGTACAAGAACTTGGCTGCGTTGACCGTCGGGTTGGCCGGGGCCGCAAACGGGTCGGATTCGTTTGGGCACTTCTTGCGGTCGGCGCTGGTGATCAACAGCAACTGCGCCTTCTACGCGCAGCAGCGCAGCGGTTCTTGCGGAGCGGACTTCGGTGCCCACGACGGTTCCAACTCTCCGCCTCCCGGAAAGAACAGCGTCAATCTCGCTTCTACGTCGAAGAGCAGCTCGTCGTCAGCGGCAAGCTCGCCCGACGCCGCAGCCTTGGACTACCTACTGGGAGGCGACAAGTAATGCGCCGCCAAGGAGTAGCTGACAACCCCGTATTGGTCGGTGCCGGAGCGATCCTCGTGATCCTCGTGATGGTCGTGTTGTCGTACAACGCGAACTCCGGTCTGCCGTTTGTACCGACCTACAACATCAAGGCAAACGTTCCGAGTGGCGCGAACCTCGTGAACGGCAACGACGTGCGCATCGGTGGCGCTCGAGTCGGCCTCGTCACATCGATCACGCCTGAGACTGACGGCAACGGTAAGTACTACGCGCAGCTGGCGCTCAAGCTCGACAAAAACATTGGCCCGATCCCGAAGGACTCAGTTATCGAGGTGCGACCGAAGTCGACGATCGGCCTGAAATACATCCAGCTAACGCTGGGCGATTCAAACCAGGACCTGCCGAATGGCGCGACCCTTCCGATCACGCAGTCGCGGATTGCGACGGAGTTCGAAGACTTGCTCGACACGTTCGATGAGCGTGTGCGCGAAGGCAACAAGAAGTCGCTCAACGAGTTCGGCAACGCTTTCGCTGGCCGCGGCGCTGACCTCAACACCGCGTTCGGCGAGTTGACGCCGCTCTTCGAGAACCTTGAGCCGGTTGCCAAAACAGTTTCAGCGCCCAGCACTCGCTTCGCCGATTTCATCCGCGCCCTCGCGCGCGCCGCGCACGACACGGCGGTTACCGGCGATCAAGCCGGCGAAGTTTTCGCAAATGCTGACCGCACGTTCGCCGCGTTCGCGGCTGCGTCGGAAGGCATAAAGCAGTCGCTTGCAGAATCGCCTCCGACGTTGACTGTGTTGACGGATGAGTTCCCGGGTCAGCGCCGCTACTTTGCGCAGCTCACAGACGTGATCGAGAAATTCCAGCCGGGCGCGCCATACCTCCCGGCCGTCTCGAGCGATCTCGCGAGCATCACACGCAATGGTCCGAGCGCGTTCCGTCACCTCTCGCGTACGACGCCGAAGTTCAACAACACATTGATCCAAGTCGGCAACTTCGCGGCGGATCCTCAAGTGCAGATGGGCTTCAAGGGACTAGGCAACTTCCTGCAGATTCTTAACCAGCCGCTGGCATACGTGACGCCGTCTCAGACGGTCTGCAACTACCCGGCGATATTCGCGCGCAACATAGCTTCGGCAGTCAGCAGCCGCGATGGTGGCGCCGGTTGGTTGCGCTTCAGCCCGGTCGGTGGTCCCGCGAACCCATCTCCCGCGCAGAATGCTGAAGCGGGCCCGGCGTCGGCAAATGCGGACTTCGCGGCGACATCCGCAGCTGGAGATGTTTCAAACCGCCTCCACGCAAACGGGTATCCGTCGACCGGCCAAAACAACGTCTGCGCAGCAGGCAACGAGGTAACGAAGGGCAGCAAGAAGGACACGAACTTCTTCTTGTCCAAGGAACGCGTCGTTGGCAACCCATCGGGCCTGAAGAGCGGCCAGACAACGGACCTCGACACCAACGCAATAGGCGGACAGCAGGTGAAGACGAAATGACGCTGCACGGTGGAGCAGAACGCGGCATGAGCCGCCGCCGCGCCGGCTTCATTGCGCTGGTCGTACTTGGCGTGCTCGTGTACTTCGCTTTCAGCAAGGACATCCCGTTCACGCACGGATATCGCGTCAACGCGTACTTCACCAACGCCGCGAACATCAAGCCGAAGTCGCCGGTACGCATAGCCGGCGTCAATGTCGGCAAAGTTGCGAAGGTCGAGCGCGACGGCAACTCTCCGAACACAAAGCTCGTGCTCGATCTCAAGAAGACAGCCCTGCCGATCCACACCGACGCGACGGCGAAGATTCGCTTCCGCATCTTCCTCGAAGGCAACGGCTTCGTTGATCTCAAGCCTGGCTCGCCGTCCGCGCCGGAGATCAAGGATGGCGGCACGATCCCAATTGCTCAGACGGCCGGCCCAGTCCAGCTCGATCAGTTGCTCGCCGCGGTCAATAGTGACGCGCGCAAGGGCCTGACTTCGATCTTCACTGAGATCGGTACGGCCCTGAACACGAAGGGCACGCCGGCCGAAAACAAGACTCAAGACGCCGACGTTCGCGATCTGACTGGCGCGCAGGCTTTGAACAAAGCGATGCGCTACGGCCCCGACGGCTTCCGCGGCGGTGCGCGGTTGTTCGACGCGCTGATCGGCTACGAGACTTCGGACCAGCAGACGATCCTCAAGGGCTTCCGCGACTTCAACGGGGCAATCAACGACCGCGAGACGCAACTCGTCCCGCTGATCGCAGACTTCGCGACGACAATCGGAGCGTTTGCCGACGACGAGCAGGCGCTTGCTGCGTCGACGAAGCAGTTCTCGCGCCTGGCGATCGAATCAGAGCCGACGCTGCGCCAGCTGAACAACTTGCTGCCTGCGCTGACGACGTGGTCGAACGAGATCGCGCCGAACCTTGACCAAATCCCGGCAACCGTCCGCTCGGCATATCCATGGATCGCGCAGAACACCGCGCTGCTTGCCCCGGCCGAGCTTGGCAAGACGGCTTCGCTCGCACAGCCGACGATTGAGAACTTCGCAAAGGTCCAAGGCGACTCACTGAACCTCTTCCCCGAATTGAACGACATCGCCAAGTGCTGGAACCACAACTGGTTCCCGACGCTCAATACACCGCTTTCAGATGGCGCCAACAGCACTGGTGTCGCCAACTACAAGGAGTTCTGGTACGCGTTAGTCGGTTTCAACAGCGAAGCACAGAACTTCAATCAGAACGGTCCGTCGTTGCGGATTTCGTCAGGTTCCGCCGCAGTCGTCAAGACGCCATCGACCCTGCTTTACGGCAATGCCGCATTGCCGCAGACCGGCACGAACCCGGTCGTACCGGGTAGCAACCCGCCTGTCAAGGACAGCACTGCTTGTTACAAGAACCAGCCACCGAACATGGCGCCGACGCCGGGGAGTACACCGTAATGGCCGGCCTGCGCAAAGCAATGAAGCGCTACGGCGTGCACATGTCGGCGATCATCCTGCTGGTTGTGCTCGCGATCGGTGTGACCGGCTATCTGCTGTCACACCAGCGCTTCTATCTGCCTGCCTGGGTACCAGTAGTTGGCACCGACTTCTACCACGTGACGGCCGAGTTCTCAAACGCTCAAGCGGTCACGCCTGGTCAGGGCCAGACTGTCAACATCGCCGGCGTTCCGGTGGGCGAAATCGGCAACGTCTCGTTGAAGGACGGCACTGCCCGCGTCGAGCTGAAGATTCGCCGCGCGCATGCGCCTTTCTACAAGGATGGCGAGTTGCTTCTGCGCCCGAAGACGCCACTGGCGGACATGTATATCGACATGAAGCCCGGTCATCCTCGGGCTGGTTCGATCCCGGATGGTGGCGTGATCCCGCTGGCCAATACCCGCCCGACCGTCAACTTCGACGAGTTCCTCGCGGTGCTCGACGCCGACACGCGCGACTATTTGCAGTCCCTATTGACCGCAGCAGGCCAGGGTCTGCACAAGCAAGGCCCGCATTTGCGCAACGGCTTCAAGCGCTTCCCGACGACTGGCAAGTACGGCGTGCGAATCGTCAAGCAGCTCGAGACCCGCCGCCACAACATCAAGCGTGCGATCACGAATCTCGCGCTGCTTGCGAAGGAGCTTGGCGACAACAGCCAGGACTTCGCATCGCTGATCGACTCTTCGAGCGTGACGTTCCGCACCTGGGCGAGTGAGCAGGAATCGATCCGCCAGATCATCCAGAAGGCCCCCGGCGCGTTCGGCGAGACTGCCGACGCAGCGAAGGCCGCGCAACAGGTCGTCGCGGATAGTGCTGTCGCGTTCAAGGAGATGGAGCCGCTCGCTCGCGAGCTCGGCGTTTCTCTGAAGAGCCTGCGGCCGTTCTTCGACCAGCAGACGAAGGTGACCCGTGATCAGTTCCGTCCGTTGGCGCGCGATTCGCAACCGCTGCTCGCGCAGTTGAACCCAGCGGCCGCCGGATTGGCAAAAATGACTCCGAACGCGACCGCGGCGGTCGCGTCGTTCAACGATTTGTTGAACATCGTGGCGTACAACCCAAAGGGTTCCGAAGAGGGCTACTTGTATTGGCTCTCCTGGTTTAGCCACTTGAATGCTTCGTCCTTCACTCGAGCGGACGCCAATGGCGTGCTGCAGTCGGGCGCGCTGTTGGGAACGAAGTGTTCTTACAATCTGACGCCAACAGTCAAGGCGAAGCCGCAGTTCTATCCAGTGCTCTCATTGCTTGTGCGGCTCACAAACCTTCCATCGGGTAGCTGCTGATGATCAAGCGCGCTCCAAGTCCAGGCCAGCTGATCGCGATGATCGTCTTCGCGCTTTCGTGCTTCTCGCTGATCCTCTTCCTGTGGATCTCGTTCGGCGGCCCTGTGCCGCTGAAGCCGCAGGGCTACCGAATCCACGTCTCGTTTGACGAGGCCGTACAGCTTTCGAGCGAGGCAGACGTACGGATCTCCGGCGTAAGCGTCGGCAAGGTCAAGAAGGTCACGCCTGAACAGGGCCGTACCGACGCGGTGCTCGAAATCCAACCCCGCTACGCCCCGCTGCCAGGCGACGTAAAAGCGATTCTTCGCAACAAGACGCTGCTTGGCGAGACGTACGTCGAGATGACGCCTGGCACGAAGGGCGCCCCGACGATTCCGGAGAACGGCGACCTGCCGAAGGGGCAGGTGTCGCCGCAGGTCGAACTCGACGAAGTAATCCGCACATTTGATCCCGCTACTCGCCAGGCGTTTGGCGACTGGCTTGTCGGGCAGTCGCAAGCTGTGCGCGGGCGCGGCCAGGATCTCAACCAGGTGTTCGGAGTTCTGCCCGTTTTCCTTTCGGACAGCAATGACCTGCTGTCGGTGCTGCATCGTCAAGACGAAGCTCTAAGTCACGTTTTCCGCAACACCGCCGACATTTTCGAAGCGATTGACAGTCGTCCGGGGCAGCTCACCGACTTGATCCTCGCGTCGAACCGTTTGTTGCGCGTAACCGCGAACCGCAGTCAACAGTTGACCGAGACGTTCAACGAGTTCCCAGAATTCCTGCGCCAAACTCGTAAGACAATCTCCGAGTTCAGCGACTTTGCCGACAAGACGCAGCCGTTGCTGGCCAATGCTTCTGACTTCGGCGAAGCGTCGTCTCCGGTGTTGAAGAAGTCCGTCAAGGTCACGGCCGACGCTCGTGCGCTCGTCAACAATTTGGAGCCTTTGCTCGACAAGGCCGACTCGGGGCTTCCCGCGACCGACGAATTCCTGTCGCTGGCGAAGCCGACGCTGGCACAGCTGGACCCGTTCCTGCGAAACCTCAATCCTGCGTTGCAGTTTGTCGGTTTGTACCAAAAGGAGATCACGGCTTTCTTCGCCAACGACGCCGCCGCTTCGCAGGCGCAGTTCACTCCGCAGACGCCGGGACAAAGGGCTCCAGGTAACTCAGCCGGCCACTACCTGCGCGCATTTGTGACGCTCGATCCCAACAATCTCGGCTACTTCCCGAACAAGACTGACAAGACACGGTCGAATGCTTACCCGGTGCCGGATTGGTACACGCACCTCGCCGACACGCTGCAGGTCTTTGACCAGTCACCGTGCGGCACGATCCCGGTTCCGCCGCTGGATTCGAGTTGGATTACCAACCCTGACCCGACCGTCCAAACGGAGAACCAGACCTACTTCAACCTGATCAACCAAGTCATGTACGCAGGCGTCGGCCCCACAAACGCCACTTCGCTCCCAGCCCCGGCCTGCAGCCAGCAGCCGACCCTGAACTTCAACGGCGCGAACATGTTCCCGCACGTCACCGAGGCGCCTGCGCCTTAGTTCCGGTCCGGCCGCAAGACTGGACGGCGAGGGGCCGTGACGATGATGAACTTTTTCCGCAGATTCACTGAGCGCGTCGCCGCGCTTGTGCTTAAGAAACCGCCGGTTGTGATCGCGCTCGTCGGTCTGATCGCACTCGCCGGCGCGCTCGGCGCGCTGCGGCTCAGCCCCGACACCGGGGTCGAGTCGATCACTGGATCGTCGTCCGACACTTACAAGGCCACCCAGGAGTGGTCGAAGCAGTTCGGCGGCGACCCGATCGTCGTGCTCGTTCAGGGTCCGCTGCCGCGGATGATGCTTGGGTCGGATCTCGGGGTGATGGCGGGTCTTGAGGGCTGTCTCTCGGGCAACATTCCGGCGACCGCGCAGGCCCAGGCGAACATTCCGCAGATCTGTCGTCAGATCGCCAAGTTCAAACCGGCGGTCGCGGTCTACGGACCGGGCACCTTCGTCAATACGGCCGCCAGCTCGGTCACTGAAGGCATTCGCAAGGTCGCCAAACGTGCTCAGAAGCGCGGCGCGGAGGCCGGCAAGGCCGCTGCGGAGATCGCACGGCGCCAGGGCAAGCCCGAGCTCGCCCAGCAGCAGGCCAAGCAGGCGGCTGAGCAGATCGCGCAGTTCGAGGCGCTCAGAGATTCGCTGCGACTCGGCCAGCAGTACGGCCTAAGCGCGGCCAACTTGCCATCGCTTTCCAATCAGGAGTTCGTCGCCCAGCTGATCTTCGACCCCGCGAGCGGATCCGACGTGCCGAAGTCGCGCTTCAACTACCTCTTCCCGAACAAGAACTCGGCGCTGATCCAGGTGCGTCTGCGACCGAACATGACGCCGGCGCAGCGCGCCGAAGCCGTCGACCTCGTAAAGCGCGCCACCGCCGACTCGAAGTACCAGCTGCAGTATGGGAAGTACC
>JBOGYW010000074.1:0-12325 GCA_050696815.1 Solirubrobacterales bacterium
GTTCAGCCCTGCGCGCGAGGATCCCGATCACGACGATGAAGAAGAGCGAGGCCGCGAGCAGCACGACCGAGACCGCGGCAGCGCCCTGCAGGTTGTCGTTCTCGATCTGCCCGAAGAGGTACACCGAGGCGACCTCGGTCTTGAAAGGCAGGTTTCCGGCGATCAGCACGATCGAGCCGAACTCGCCGAGCGCGCGGCCGAAGCTCAGGGCGCAGCCGGCGAGCGCCGCGCCGCGCAGGTTCGGCAGGATCACGCGGCGGAAAGTGGTCCAGGGGCCGGCGCCCAGCGAAGCCGCGGCGTCCTCCATCTCTCGGTCGAAGCTGATCAGCACCGGCTGCACCGAACGCACGACGAACGGCAGCGTCACGAACAGCAGCGCCAGGGCGACGCCGATCCGCGTGTAGGCGATGTTCACGCCGAGCGGACTCTTCGGCCCGTAGAGCGCGAGCAGCACGAGGCCGGCGACGATCGTCGGCAGCGCGAACGGTAGGTCGAGCAGCGCGTTGATGAAGCGCTTGCCGGGGAACTCGTCGCGTACGAGCACCCAGGCGATCAGCGTGCCCATCACCGCGTTGATCAAGGTGACGACGAAGCTGAGCGCGATCGTCAGCTCCAGCGCGGCCTTCGCCTGGGGCTGAGTGATCGCGTCCCAGAAACCGCTGATGCCGTCGTCGAGCGAGGTCGCGGCGACGGCGATCAGCGGCAGCAGAACGATCGCGCTGACGTACAGCGCGCCCAGTCCCGCGCCCGCCGCACCGGCAGCCGTGACGTGCCGGCGCGCGCGGCTGAGCAGGCTCGGCCGCGGGGCGGGAAGCGCGGGTGTGCCGCTATTTACCAGCGACTCCATTGGACTCGTTGATCGTCGTGACTGCGCCGTTCTCTTCGTCGAACAGCAGGTCGTTGAGCTTGCTCCAGCCGCCCAGCTCCTTGACGGTCAGCAGGGTGGCCGGAGCCGGGAACTTGGTCTTGTCGACGAGTGACTCGTTGACCGGGCGGTAGCCCGCGTCGGCGAAGATCTTCTGGCCCTGGTCGCTCAGCAGGAAGTCCTGAAAGGCCTTTGCGCCGCCGGGGTTCTTGCTCGTGCTCGTGACTGCGAGCGGGTTCTGGATCAGCAGCGTCGTCGGCGGGATCACGTAGTCGATCTTCTCGCCCTTCGCCTGCGCGGTCAGCGCCTCGTTCTCGTAGGTCAGGAGCACGTCGCCCTTGCCGCCGAGGAAGGTCTGCAGCGACTCACGGCCGGACTTGTCCTGCACCGACACGTTGCCCAGCAGCTGCTTCAGGTAGTCGAGCGCCTCCTGCTGCGTTGCGCCGCCCTTCAGCGCCTGGCCGTAGGCGGCCACGAGGTTCCAGCGCGCGCCGCCAGAGACGACCGGGTTGGCGGTGATCACGTCGACGCCGGGCTTGGTGAGGTCGCTCCAGGTCTTGATGCCCTTCGGGTTGCCCTTGCGCACCGCGAACACGACGACGCTGTTGGTCACGAAGCCGTCGTACTGGACCTTGTTCCAGCCGGCCGCGACCTTGTTCGCCTCGACGAGGCGGTTCATGTCGGGCTCGTAGGAGAACTCGACGACGTCGGCCGGCAGGCCGGAGACGACCGAACGCGACTGGTCGCCGGAGGCGCCATACGACTGGCTGAAGGTGACGCCCTTGCCGTCGGTCGTGCCCTGGAAGGCCGGGATCAACTTGCTGTAGGCCTCTTGGGGTGTGGAGTAGGCGACCAGCGCGAGCTTGCTCGACGAGCTGCCGCCGCCGCAGCCGGCCAGAACGGCGGCCACGATAACCGCGGTGATTGACAGGGCAGTGAGCTTGATCGTCTTCGACATGTGCGTCGCCTTTCTCAGTTCCTTCTGGAAGGAGATGAAATGGATTGGTTAACTGCACTGACTCGACTAAATCGATCAAACCGATCTAGGCAATCAAATCAGTGCAGAATAAAACGATAACACAAAAATCGGATCAGATTTATCGGGTTTAGGTGAAGAATTGCCTAAACCGCATGGTTAAGCGGTTTCTACCCGCAACCTCCGCTCTTGCAGTGGCGGGGTTGAAGCAGGTTGGCTAGGCGGTGCGGCGCGGCAGCGTGGCGGCGCCGGCGGCGAGAGCCAGAACGGTGAAGCCGGCGACGACGGCTAGGTCGACCCAGGCGTCGCTCGTCATCTCGCCGTGATTGGCGACCTCGGCGAGTGCGCCGTAGGCGTAGGTCAAAGGCATCACGTCGCTCAGCTTCTGCAGCCAGTCGGCCATCTGGTCGCGCGCGACGAACAGTCCGCAGATCAGCATCTGCGGCAGCAGGAAGGCCGGCATGAACTGCACCGCCTGGAACTCGGTGTTCGCAAATGCGCTGACGAACAGCCCGAGCGACATCCCGCAGATCGCGTTTGCGATTGCCAGCACGATCACGATTCCGGCGGGCGCGGCGGTGTCGAGCCCGACCAGCAGGTATGCGACGGCCGAGATCACGGCGGCCTGTGCGGCTGCAACGAACGCAAACGCGATTCCGTAGCCGAACAGCAGATCGAGCTTGTGGATCGGCGTCGTCATCAACCGCTCGAGCGTGCCGCCGGTGCGTTCGCGCAGCATCGTGATCGAGGTGATCAGGAACATGATGATGAACGGGAAGAGTCCGAGCATCGGTACGGCGATCGTGTCGAACGTCTTGGAGTCGCTGCCGAAGATCTCGCTCAACAGCCAGATCAGCACGCTCGGCACGACCAGGATCAGCGCGATCGTGCGTGGGTCGCGCTTCAGCTGGCGGCCGACGCGCGCAGCGGTGGCGATCGTCATTCGCGGGCTCACGGCGCCGTCGTCTCCGCGGATTCGATCAATCTTAGGAACGCGTCCTCCATCTCGCTCGCGCCTGTGAGCGTGAGCAGCTCATTCGGCGTCGTCTCCGTGATGATCCGGCCTTCGCGCATCAGGATCAGCTGGTCGCAGCGCGACGCCTCGTCCATCACGTGGCTTGAAACCAGCAGGGTCGAGCCGCCGCCGGCGAGGCGATGAAACAACTCCCAGAGCGATTTGCGCAGCACCGGATCGAGTCCGACGGTCGGTTCGTCGAGCACCAGCACCGCGGGTTCGCCGAGCAGCGCCGCGGCGAGCGAAACGCGTGAGCGCTGACCGCCCGACAGGTTGGCGGCCACACGATCGGCGAAACGGCCGAGGTCGACGGTCTCGATCACCGCGTCGATCCGCTCGTGCGGTACGGCGGCGATGCTCGCGAAGTAGCTGAGGTTCTCGCGGACGGTCAAGTCGGTGTAGACCGAAGGGGCCTGCGTGACGTAGCCGACCTTCGAACGCAGCGCCGCCGAACCGGCGGGCTCGCCGAGCACCGTCACATCGCCGCCGGCGACCTTCTGCACGCCGACGATCGCGCGCATCAAGGTCGACTTGCCGCAGCCGGACGGGCCCATCAAGCCGGTCACCGTGCCGGAAGGGACCTGAATGGTGAGATCCGGCAGCACCTCGTTGTCACCGCGAACGACGCGCAGGTTCTGGATTTCAATTGCGGCGGCCACGAGCCGTCATTCCATCACGAGCGCTACTGGGAAGCGGTCGCCGGGGCGTTGCGCCCCAGCCACCAGTCCACCACAAAGCCACCGAACGGCAGCACGGCGCCGACGAGGATCCAGAAGGTCACCTTGCCGCTCCAGCTGGCCGCCGCGCGCAGCCCTAGCGCCATCGCGATGTAACCGATGAACAGCAGGCCGTGGATCGGACCCATCACCTGCACGCCGGCTTCGCTGCCGCCGGTGTTCTTGATCACGCTGAAGACGATCAGGATCAAGAAGCTGATCGCCTCGGCGAGCGCCAGATAGCGGAAGTTGCGAACCGTCATCGCGCGCGAGCCTAGCTAGAGTGGGCGCCGATGCTCGCCGTCAAGAAATACAAGCCCGACTACGTTGAGGACTGCCGCGGCAAGATCAAGAAGCACTCGTCGGCCTACAAGAAGTTCGTCAAGAACACCGGCGCCGGCTCGTCGGCCACCTCGGCGTTTGAGCCGTACTTCTTCAACAACCTGGTGATCGTGATGGACAGCTTCTTCATCCACCGTATGCGCGGCATGGAGGGCAAGGACGGCAATCCACTGAACGAGGTGCGGATGCTCAGCGCTTCGCTGATGGACAACGACGGCAAGCTCGCCGCCGACAGCTCGATCAAGTACGACGTCGTCAGTTCGGTCTTGAAGTACGAGGTCGGTGACACGATCAAGCTCAGCGCCTCGGACTTCAGCAAGCTCTCGAAGGCCTTCTTCGCCGAGCTCGAGAACCGCTACGCCTAAGGACCGGCCGCCGCGCGACGGGAGACCATTCAGCGACCTTACGGCACGATCAGCCGGTCGAACGTGCCGGGCGCGCCTTTGTACCAGTCGGTGTCGGTCGGGACCGGCACGCCGTCGACGATTCCGTGATCGGAGTCCTGCCAGAGCGACCAGCCGTTGCCCCACGGCGAGAGGAACTGCGGCTTGGCCACGTCCCAGTGGGCGATCCAGAGCGGACACTGCTTGAGCAGGTCGCGCTGACGCGAATCGAAGTGCGGGTAGACCGATCCCCAGACGTCGGGCATCGTGTAGATGATCGGCAGGTGACCGCGGTCCGCGCGGTAGGCCTTGATGAAGTTGATGATGTGGCGGGCGCACTTTTTTGCGCTCTGGCCGTTCAAGGTCTCGAAGTCGTATGCCAGCGGCAGGTCGCCCTGCTTGCCCCAGCCGCCGGCCTTGGCCATCTTGATCGCCATCTTCGCCTCGTCGGCACCGCTGCGCTCGCCGTTGTGCGGGCCGGCAACGCGGGCGTAGTAGTACGGGAACCAGGCGAGTCCGCTCTCGCGCAGCGCCTTGACGCGGCCGGGTCCGTAGCGGGTGTCGCGAATGTCGCCGTCGCCGATCGACACGCTCGCGAAGGCCTGATGATGGTGCTTTGCCTTGGCAAAGTCGATGTCGCCGCAGCCGTCCGAGACGTCGAACCCGCGTAGGCGTCGCTTGGTCTGCGCATCGGCCGTCTTTTTCTTCTTGATCGCGGCCGGGGTGCGCTTCGGGGCCTTTTTCTTGCCCTTGAACGGCGGCGCGGCGCGCAGCGCGGCCCAGGTGTCCTTGTGGACGACGCCGTTGGCCTTGAGCTTGTTCATCCGCTGGAAGTGCACCACGGCCTTGCGGGTCTCATCGCCGAAGTCGCCGTCGTGGTCGACTTCGATCGAGGTCACTTCGTCGAGGTGCGCCTGCAGGCGGCGGACCGCCCAGGCCTGACCGGCGCCGCCGGAGCCGAGCCGAAGAATCGGGTTGCGAGCGTCGATCCCGGGGTCGGGTCGCGTAAAGCCGCCGTCGTATTCACGGTGCCACCACTCCCAGGTCGCGTCCCAGTGATGCCAGCCGAACATGCCGCCGTACTTGTCGATCAGGTCAGCCATCGCATGCGTGTTGACGTCGACCGCGTGGCCGAGACCGTGGTTGCTGGTACCGGGCGTCGCCGCGTTGGCGCCGAAGTCTGCCTTGCACTTGACCTGGCCCGCGAAGTCGCGGTACGCGCCGAGCGGACCCTCGGGATAGATGTCGGCCTGCTTACCGAGCGTGTGCAGCAGGTGCATGCGCATCGTGTTCCAAGAGGCCGACGCGCCGTCGGCGCCGAGGAAGAGTTTGAGCTTCGGGTGGTAGATGCGATGAAGCTCGCCGGCTTTGAGTTTGCCGTTCTGCATTCAGCGCAGAGTACACGGCGATTACTTACTACTGAGTAATCGTGGCCTGGCCGATCACCAGCGGCCGGACGATCGGGGGCATCAACCGCCACGTCGCCGGTCGCGCGTGGTGCTCGAACCCGCAAGCATCCATCAGCTCCAGAGTTGCGCGATTGCAGCGGCACCCCTCGGCGAAGCGTTGCCATGGCCGCTCGAGGCGATCCTGCCAGCGGGCGAGCATCGGGGAGTCGGATCGTACGTGTTCGATGAACAGCAGCCGCCCGCCCGGACGCAGTACGCGTCCGATCTCGCGCAGCGCCGCGTCGGGGGCGTCAACGGTGCACAGAACCAGCGTCGAGACGACGGTGTCGAACGTCGCATCCGCAAAGGGCAGCTGCTGCGCGCCGGCGCCGATCACCTGCGCGTCGGGACGGCTGCGGCGCACCGCTTTCTCAAGCCGCCTGCGCATCGCAGGTTCGGGCTCTGAGAGCACGAGACCTTCGAGGTCATTCGGATAGTGGGTGAGATTGAGGCCCGTTCCGCTGCCGATCTCAAGGGTCCGCCCGCGCGCCTGAGCCAGCAGATCACGGCGGTAGCGGCGCATGGCGGCGCGCTCACCGATCCACAGGGATGGGTCGTACACGCCGGCGAACACGCGGGACCACACGCGAGTGTGGGTTGCGGGGTTCGTTTTCGAGTCGTTGATTGTCATGTCGTCGACGATACGGCGAGCGGCGATGGCTCGCATCGCCCGAACCACCTATTTGTGAAAAATGGCCGGTTCAGGTGGTTGCGCCACTCAGAGCAGCCCGAGGCGAGCTGCTTCGGCGACTGCCGCGGTCCGGGATCCGTGGCCGAGCTTGTCACGGATGTTCGCCACATGACGGTGGACGGTGTGCGGACTGAGGATCAGCTGCTCGGCGATCTCGCGGTCGTTGAAACCCTGCGCGACGAGTTCCAGCACCTCGCGTTCGCGCCTCGACAACAGCCCGGCCGCCGACTCTTCGGCGACGCCGTTTTCGCGCCCCGTGCGCAGCACCCTGGCGACGATGTCGGCGTCGCCGTTCCATGGAAAATGCGCGCTTCCCGCGAGCGGGACGAGCCGTGCGCCTGCGATCCCGGCGGCGACCTCGCGGCCGAGGCTGTATGGGATCGCGCGGTCGTCGCGCCGGTGGACCACCACGGTGGGGGCCTTGACCAGCGGCAGTTGGTCACGAACGTCGTTGCGATAGACCTGCTCGAGCAACCGGGCCGCCGTTTCCGCACTCGCCGCCTCGCGCTGAAAGCGCGCAAACTCGTTCTGCTCTGCACCGCTGACCTCGCCGAGGAAGATGTCCGACAACAGCCGCGACCCGATGCCCCAGTGCGACCGAACCGCGGCCGCGATCGCCTCGCCGACCGCCGGAGTAGTGATCGCCGGGCCTTCGGCATAAGAGCCGTAGAGCGCCAGCCGCTCGACCCGCTCGGGATAGCGAGCCGCGAACGCGATCGCCGCGCATCCGCCCGACGACCCGCCGAACAAGCTGAGTTTTTCCGCGCCGAGCTCATCGAGCAGGGCGCAGATGACTTCGACCTCGCCGTCGACGGTGAGGTCCTCGTCTCGCAAATCGCGGTCTGAGACGCCGACACCAAAACGGTCGTAGCGGACCACCGTACGGCCCTCGCCGACGGCGGTCCAGAAGTGCGCGAAGGCGGGATTCCGCCGATCCTCCTCAAGATGACTGACCCACCAGGCTGGCGCGAGAACAAGAGCTCCATCGCCCACCACCTCATACCCGAGCCGACGCCCGCCCATCGTCAAAAACCGAATCTCAGCGGCCACCGACACACCCCGAACCCTAACCAAGGGAGGGATTCGAAGAATCCCGAACCGACGCCCTCTCCGGTTTTGGACGCAAGCAGTTCGTGCGAGTCGGCGAGGAGAGGCGAGGGAGCGCACTTTGGTGCGTGACCGAGCGCCGACGACCCGACTCGCGCGAAATGCGCAGTCAGCCAAAAACGGAGAGGGAGGGATTCGAACCCTCGATGGAGCTATAAACCCCATACTCGCTTAGCAGGCGAGTGCGTTCAGCCTCTCCGCCACCTCTCCCGGAGAAACAGCGCGGAAGTTTATCGATCGGGGTGCTGCTTGAACAGCCACCACAACGCGAGCGCTGGGACGACCAGCGGCAGCCATCCGTAGTCGCGGCCGTAGTAGCTCCAGACGGTGTCTGCGATCGCGTCGCTGTTGAAGGTCGTGATCGTGCCGACCACCAGCACGCCGATCATCTCGAAGCTGCAGCTGATGCGGCCGATCACGATCGCGCGCCGGCCTCCGTCCCAGATCGCCCAGGTGGCGACGCAGTAGACGACCGCGGCGAAGGCCGACAGCGAGTAGGCGACCGGCGCCTCGTCGAACTTGGTGACGAGCTCGTAGGTGGAGCGCCCGACTGCGGCGAAGGCGAGGATCGCGTAGGCCGCGAGCAGCGCCGTCTGGGCATCACCGCGAATCTCGTGGTTGCGCCGTGCGGGGTCGGGCTGTACGCGTGCCTCTTGGTCGGGCGGGCGGTCGTTCATTGGGCCAGCACGGTAGTTCAGCGCGGATGCATAAACTGGTCGCGATGCCCGCAGAGTTCCGCAACTGGTCTGGATTCCAGCGCTTCACGCCACGCGCGTATTTCGAGCCGGCGACGCTCTCGCAGGTCGTCGAGGCGGTCGGCGACGCGGCCACGGATGGGCGCAAGATCCGCGTGGTCGGCAACGCTCACAGCTTCAGCGAGATCGTTCGCACCGACGACACGCTCATGTCTTTGAAGGCGATGAGCGGCTTGATCGACGCCGACGTCGAGAGCGGCCGCGTGCGCGTGCGCGGCGGTACCTCGATCCACACGCTGAGTCCGACGCTCGACAAGCTCGGGCTGGCGCTGCCGAACCTCGGCGACATCGACGTGCAGTCGATCGCCGGCGCGGTCGCGACCGGCACCCACGGCACCGGCGAGCGCTTCGCAAGCGTCTCGGCGCAGGTGCTCGCCATGCAGTTGGTGACAGCCGACGGCTCGATCGTGGAGATCGACGAGTCGGACATGACCACCTTGAAGGCGGCGCGTGTCTCGCTCGGCGCGCTCGGCGTGGTGACCGAGTTGACGCTGCAGTGCGTTCCCGCCTTTACGCTCGACCGGCTCGACCTGCCGCGACCGCTCAGCGAGACGTTCGAGACGCTCGACGAGCTGTCGGCGAACTTCGATCACTTCGAGTACTACATCTTCCCGTACACCGACCGCGCGATCCAGAAACGGATCAATCGCACCGACGCCGCGCCCGCGCCGATGCCGGCGGCAAAGAAGTTCTTCAACGAGGTGATCTTCGAGAACTGGACGCTGGCGGCGCTGGTCAACGCGGGCAAGCTGGTGCCCAGCGCGATCCCGTCGCTGGCGCGCGGCGCGACCAAGACGTTCTCGCCGGTACACCACGTGGACAAGTCGTACGAGATCTTCTCGACGGTGCGCAACGTGCGCTTCAACGAGCTCGAGTACGCGGTGCCGCGGGCGAACCTGCGCGAAGCCGTCGAGCGCGTGATGGCCGTCGTGCAGGAGCACCAGTTCCCGGTCAACTTCCCGATCGAGGTGCGCGTCGGCCGCGCCGACGAGGACTGCCTGCTGTCGACGGCCGCGGGCCGCGAGACCGGCTACATCTCGGTGCACATGTTCAAGGGCATGAACTTCGAGCCGTACTTTCACGCCGTCGAGGCGATCATGGACGGTTTCGACGGTCGGCCGCACTGGGGCAAAATCAACTGGCAGACCGCCGAGAAGCTCGCCCCGCGCTACGCCGGTTGGGACGAATTTCAAGCCGTGCGCACGCGGCTCGACCCGGCCGGAGTGTTCACGAACGACTACATCGAGCGCGTGCTCGGACCGGTCGGCGCGGCGCGTCCGGCTTAGCGCTTCTTGCGCACGTCGTCGCGTTGTGCGGCCGCCAGCGACTCCAGGGCCAACTCGCTCATTCGCTCCGCGCTCTCGACCGCGTCATCCGGCGCCGAGTAGTAGCGGCGCACGACCACCTCTTTGCCGCGGGCGGTGTAGGTGAACGGCTCGCAGCCGGCCGCCTCGTATGCAGGCCGTGTGACATCGTCGACCCGCATATACAGCCCGGCGCGCAGTAGCAGCGCAAACGTGAAGCCGCCGGCAGAGAAGCCGGCGCCACTGAACATCCGCTTCGTCTCGACCACGCCGAGCGGCGCGAACAGGTCCTCGTAGTACGCGAGCATGTCGTCGCTCACGGCCATCGTCGCTACAGGAACGCCTTGCCCTCGCCGCGATAGGTCGGTACCTCGTCGACGATCTCGTCGCCCTGCACCAGCAGCAGTGAGTTGAAGCGTTCACAGAACTCGCCCGCCTTCGTGTGGCGGAAGTACACGAGGTCGCCGACCGACAGTGCGCGCGCGGCGTCGCCGAGCAGCGGCGTCTGGACCTCGCCGGTGCCTTCGTTGACGTCGAGCTTCAGGCCGGTGGGTAGATAGGGAGACGGCATCCGGTCTTTCGCGCCGACGCCGCTCGCCAGGTAGCCGCCGCCGAGCGCGGTCGCCACACCGGGCGACGGTTTGCGCACGACGTTCAAAGCGAACATCGCCGCCGGTTCGAGCTTGAAGGCCGTGTAGGTGTCGAACAACGTGGGGGCGTAGAAGCCGGAGCCCGCGGCGATGTCGGTGACCGCCGCCTCTAGAGACGTCGTGTGCAGGCTGCCGGTGCCGCCGCCGTTCACGAACTCCAGCTCGCAGACCGCTCGCACACCCGCGACGATCGCCGCGCGCCGCTCGGCCAGTTCCGCGACCGACAGCTTCTGGATGCCGTGGATCACCTGGTTGCGCGCCCGCACCGCCAAAGAGCCCGGCGCGTCGTCGCCGAGTCCGGCGATCTGGCCCTCGTAGAACATCATCCCCGCGAGCACGACGCCCCGCCGCCGCTCGATCTCGCGCGCGAAGGCGACTGCCTGTTCCAGCGTGTGGATCGGCGAGCGCTTCGGCCCGAGCTTCACTCGCCCGCCGGCCGTCCAGTACGCGCAGTCGACTTCGATCGCCACGCGCACGGGCGCGCCGTCAACAGCGACCGACTCGATCAAGTCCAGATGCTCTGTGCTGTCGACCATCACGACCGGTGCGCGTTCGACCTCCGCCGTCAGCACTGCGAGTTCGCGCAGCGCTTCGCGGTCGACGGCCGGGTATGCGACGACGAGATCCTCGAATCCCTGTTCGGCGAGCCACAGCGTCTCAGGCAGCGTGAAGGTGAGCTGCCCGGCGTAGCGCTCCGATGACGCGAAGATCCGTCGCACCATGTCGATGCAGCGGATCGATTTGCTGGCGACGCGGATCGGCTTCGTCCCCGCGCGCTCGAGCATCTGCCGCGAGTTGCTCCACATCGCGTCGAGGTCGATGAACGCGAACGGACCGGCGCGGTCGTCGAACAGTTCGTCGTAACGCGCGCGCCGCGCGCTCGGATCGAGCGAGGGAGTGGTCACGGCGCCGGTGGTCATGCGACCGATTCTATGGCCGTAACGAATTCGCGGCCTGATTGACTGTCAAGCATGATGCTTTTCAGAAAAACACCAGAGATGATCGACCAGACGGACGCGCTTCCCGGCCGCGACACAGCGATCGAGCCAGGCGACCGTCATTTCATAAACGGCAACCCGATCAAGCCGCCGTTCCCAGCGGGATTTGAGACCGCGGTGTTCGCCGCGGGCTGCTTCTGGAGCGTCGAAGAGGCGTTCTGGAAGACACCCGGCGTGTTCAGCACGGCGGTCGGCTACGTCGGTGGCTTTACGAAGAACCCGACCTACGAAGAGGTCTGCACCGGCATGACGGGGCACACCGAGGCAGTGCTCGTGGTCTACGACCCGAACAGAGTCAGCTACGAGGAGTTGCTGAAGGTCTTCTGGGAGGATCACGATCCCACCCAGGGCATGCGCCAGGGCAACGACATCGGCACGCAGTACCGCAGCGGCATCTACCTGCACACGCAGGAGGAGCGGGCGACCGCCGAGGCCTCGCGCGACCGCTATCAGCAGCAGCTGAGTGCGGCCGGCTACGACGAGATCGCGACCGAGATCGTCGACGTCGGCGAGCTCGACGAGTTCTTCTACTACGCCGAGGACTACCACCAGCAGTATCTGGGCAAGAACCCGAACGGCTACCGCTGCGCCAGCGCTACCGGTATCCCGTACGTCGCCGCAACTGCGGCATAGCGTGCACACACCGCTCCGGCCAGGCGATCGACCCCCGTCTTTGCGACCTGGCCGGAGCGTATGTGCGGCAGTGAGCTAGGTGCCTGGAGCTCGGCGAAGTGCGGTTTCAGCACGGTCCACAGGGACCGTGTCCTTGCCTGAGACACGCGCGACAAAAGCCCGGCTCCGTTAATTCCTACTCACGTGGGCGGAATTGTATTAGGTTTCCCTAACTATTTCCGCTCGACGTGAAAAAAACGGCTCAGCAGAGCGCCGCGCCCTGCTTCTCCAGCTCCTTGGCGTTCTCGAGCTTGAGCTTCTTGATCGACTCGGTGCCGGTGTTCTCGGCGGCCTTGTTCACGGCATACGTGCGGCCGTTCGCGGTGTCGAAGAAGATCACCGGCTGCCCGTGCGAACCCTCGCAGCGCAGCGAGCCGCCCTTCAAGGACGCCTGGTCCTTGGC
>JBOGYW010000075.1:0-11879 GCA_050696815.1 Solirubrobacterales bacterium
ATCGAAATTCCCCATATAGCGTGAATAAAAGAACGACCGCGAGAGCGACGGCCTGGGCGGTCGAGTTGAGGACCAGCACCATCCAGATTCCGGCGATCGCACCGAGTGCATTGCTGCCTGTGTCGCCGAGCATCCCCTGTTCGCCGAGGTCGTAGTAGGCCAGCACCGGCAGCGAGCCGATGAACGCACCCATCGTCCACAGCGGGTCCACGGTCCACGCGCCGATCGCGAGCCCCGCGATCAATACAAAGAAGACTTTGAGCGCGCGGCCGGGCCGCAGGTCAAGCAAATTGAAGAGGTTGGTCGTGACAACCACGAGCGCGATCGCCAGCAAGTACTCCCACTTACCGGGAACGATCAAGCCGACCGCGAACGCGGCCAGCCCGAGCGACCCGACGGCCTTGACGGCGCCGGTCGAAAATCCGCCGTTGAACGTCGCCCTGGCGTGGCCCCTTACGCCGCGTGGATCCTTGCGGCCAAGGTCGCCTTCGATCGCTGGTGTGCCGAGCAGGTCGTCGACCAGCCCGAGCAGACAGACGCCGATGATGTAGATGATCGCCCCGGCGAGGCCAACACCCTTCAGGATGCTGTCATCGACAAGCCGGTCGAGCGGCGCGGACACCCCAAGTGCGAGGAAAGCGGCGAGCGGAATCAGCAGGCCGGCCGGAACCGGAACTTCCCTGCCGGCGTAGTTGGTGCGCAGGAATCCCGCCTCGCTGAGGCCTCTGAGCAACACCGGCGCGACCGCCAGCGCAAAGCCGAAAGCGAGGATCAGCGGTAGTGCTTGCACGCGGGAACGGTAGCTGCTGCCTGCGACGACGGCCCCGCCACCGGACATACTTCGAGCGTGCGTCGGCCTTTCAAACTCGCGGCAGCCGCGGCGGCGACATGGGCCGCCTACGACCAGCTCCTGCGCGAGTCGGTTCTGAACTGGGGCGCAACCGAGGACGAGGCGAAGGCCACGCTCCCGGGCGACGAGCTACTGCCCGACGCCGACGGCGTGGCGACCCGGGCGATCACGATCGAGGCCCCGCCGGAAGCGATCTGGCCATGGATCGTGCAGATCGGCCCTTCGCCACGTGCGGGTGTCTACACCTACGACTGGATTGAGAACCTGTTCGGCCTGAACATGCACAGCTCCGACCGCATCATCGAAGAATTCCAGGACCCGCAGGTCGGCGAGACGATCGGCCTTGGGAGCAACAAGATGGAGCTCGCCGTGGTCGAGCGCAACCACGCGATGGTGTGGCGCGCCACCCACGGCAACTGGATCTGGGCATTTGTGATCGAGCCCGGTGAACAAGGCTTTTCGCGCATGATCAGCCGCAACCGTTTTCGTCTGCCACGGTTCGTTGACAAGCTCGGAATGTTGCCGATGGAACCCGGATCGCTCGTGATGGAGCGCAAAATGCTGTTGGGGATCCGCGAACGCGCGACAACTACTGCGCGACAGGCGGAATGACCGCGTCAGCCGTGTCCTTGAAGCCGTACGCGCCCTTCGCACCGCCGAAAATCAGAACCAGCGAGTAGCGGCCGGCGTAGTTCTCGATGTTGTCGACGCTTGAGAGGCCGAGCGAGTTGTACCACTTGATGTTCGACGGGTCGGTCGCCGAGGTCTCGACGCCGGCGACACGCGCCGCCTGCTGCGAGAGGCCGGCCGCCACCCCGCGCTCGAAGCCGTCAAGCAGCTTGCCGTCGTTGGTCTTCGCGTTTTCCGGCTCTTGCCGCGCGAAGGCGAACAGCCGCACGCGGGTGATCCGGCCGCTCAGGCGGCTGAAGACGAAGCGCCGCATCGCGACACGGCTGCGACCGCGCGCCAGTCGGCGGCCGACGGCGCGCCCGAGCTGGTCCGTCTGCCTGCTGGTCGGCTTCTCGGAGTCGATCAGCTGCGGCTCGCCGATCGCGGCGGCGAGCTCTTGGTAGCGCGGCTGCGCCAGTAGTTCGCCTGCGTAGACGACGCTCGCGCCGGCCGGTTCGACCGCCGCGGTGACGCCTTTCAGGTTCGCTCGATCGACGCCGGCCGTGCCGATGAAGGCGATCTTCTGTGCGAACAGGCGGTTCTCGACCATCTGCGGGTAGGCGGCGGCGATGAACTCGTTCTGCTGGTCCAGCGCGTTCTTCGCTTCTTTCTCGTTCTTGCTCGCCGACTCAACGTCGTTGCGCAGGGACTCCTCCAGGCCGCCCTGGAAGTTCGAGACGAGGTTCTTGTCGCCGATCGTGACGCCGAGCAGCAGGCCGAGCGCCAGCGCTACGAGCACCGCCACCAGCGACATCGCGTGGTATCGAAAGTCGATCATCGGGCGGAAATGGAATCAGATCCGGCCAGGCGCGCAGGCTCAGCCAATGCCGAAGATCACTTTCAGCTTCAACCAGAGCAGGTCCATCAGGTTGTTCAGCGCCGGCGTAACGAGCACAACGATCAGCAGCGCGAAGATTCCCGCCGCCAGCACCGCCGTGACGGCGCTGTTCGAGGCACGCGCCCGGTAGAGCTTGCTGACGCCCTTCGCGTCGATCAATATCTCGCCGATTCGCACACGCGTCAGGAAGGTCGACGACATGCCTTTGCGGTTCTTGTCGAGGAACTCGACGAGGTTGAAGTGCGCGCCGACCGACACGATCAGCGAGGCGCCCTCTTCGGCCGCCATCAACATCGCGATGTCCTCGCTGGTTCCGGCGGCGGCGACCGTCTTGTAAGGCACACCGAGCCGCTCCAGCCGCTCGCGGCCGGGCGCGCGGCCGTCGGTATATGCGTGCACCAGCAGCTCGGCGCCGCAGGTAAGAACGGAGTCGGCGGCCGAGTCCATGTCGCCGACGATCATGTGCGGCGTGTGCCCCTCCTCGACGAGCGCATCCGCGCCGCCATCGACGCCGATCAGAATCGGCTTCTCGTCGCGGATGTAGGTCTTCAGCGCCTTGAGGTCCTTCTGGTGGTCGACGCCGCGCACGACAACGAGCACGTCGCGATCGCGGAACACAGTGTCGAGCTCGGGCAGGTCGAGCTTGCCGCTGAGCAGCTCGCTCTCCTGGCGGATGTGATGCATCGTGTTTTCGGCGAAGCGCTCAAGCGCCTGTCCGACCTGGCGCTTCGCGGACTCATACTTCTCGGCGACGATCTGCTTCGACTGCACCTCGCCGCGCCCGACGATCTCGCCGTTCTTGACGATCTCGCCGCCGCGGACAGTGATCGTGTCGCCGTCCGCGAGAGCTTCGAAAAGCGGCTCGCCGACCGCGTCGACCAGATGCACGCCGGCGTCAGCGATGATCTGCGGCCCGGTGTTCGGGTAGTCGCCGGTCGATGACTCCGCGACGTTGATCACACACGAAACACCCTTGCGAACGAGCTCCTCGCCCGACACGCGATCGATGTCCTTGTGGTCGATCAGTGCGATCTCGCCCGGCCGCAGCTCCTTCGTGAGCAGCTTCGTGCGTTTGCCCGGGCGAACGACACCGCTCACCGTCCGTGTGCGCGGTTTTGCCTCAATGCGCCCGTTGCCCATCTGCAAACGGGACAAAGACTGTCCAGCTGTCCCAGCCATCTCCTTGGACAGTAGTAACAGCGCCATTTAGAGGAAGTTACGGGTGAATTTTTGCCTAAGCGGCTATTGGAAGGCTGCCCGCGATCAACTGCCGCGCGTGTTTGCGCGCCGCCGCGTCGTCGGCGTCGGCGCCGAGCATCCGACAGAGCTCCGTGACGACTGCTTTGTCATCCAGCTGGCTGACATCGGTGCGCGCTTCACTGCCGTCGGAAGACTTCTCGATTTGGAAGTGGCGCTCCGCCGCCGCCGCGACCTGCGGCAGATGGGTGATGCAGATCACCTGACGCGCTTCGCCCAGCGCGCGCAGCTGCTCGCCGACCGCACGCGCCGTGTGGCCGCCGATCCCAGCATCGATCTCGTCGAACACGAAGGTCTGGTCGCCACCGGCTCCGGAGGCTGTCAGCAGCGCGAGCATCACCCGCGAAAGCTCTCCGCCGGACGCAGTTTCGCGCAGCGGCGCCGCCGCGATGCCGGGGTTCGGCGCAATCATGAACTCGACGGCGTCGGCGCCGGTTGGACCCGGGTCGCCTTCAGCGGTGGCGATCTCAATCTCAAACGACGCCTCGGCAAGCGCAAGCTCGGCGAGCCCTTCGCGCACGGCTGCTGCCAGTGCCGGCGCTGCCTTTCCGCGCGCCTTCGTGATCTTCGCCGCCAGCGCCTGTTGGCGCGAGCGCACGTCGACCAGCTGGTCGCCAGCCCGCTCGATCTGGTCCTGTGATCCGGCAAGTCGCTCGCGATCCTCGCGACAGCGCTCGGCATGCACGAGCACGGCTTCCACGCTCCCCCCGTGTTTGCGCTTGAGCCGCTCGTAGCCATCGAGCCTGTCGTCGAGGATCGCGAGTCGTTCCGGGTCGTCTGACAGGCCGCCGGCGAAACCGCGCAACTCTCCAGCCACATCCTGAAGCTCGAGCAGCAAAGCTTCGACGCGCGAAGCGAGCGATCCGAGGGCAGGGTCGGAACCGACGGCCGTATCGACCGCGGCGGCTTGGAGCTGTCCGGCCGCGCCGGCGACCAGCGAGACTGCACCGCCGGACTCTTCATCGTCGAGAGCCAGCAGCGCGCCGTCCGTGGCAGAGCGCAGCGCGTCAACAGATTTGAGACGCGCACGCTCGTTGCCGAGTGCGACTTCTTCGTCCGGATCCGGAGCGAGTTCGTCGATCTCGGCAAGCTCAAATTCGATCAAACCAAGCTCGCGCTCGCGACGGCCGTCGAGCAGTTCGAACTCGGCGAGCTGTGCCTGCAGTGCGTTGGCTTCCGAGTGCAGGGCCGCGGCCTCGGCCACGCGAGCGCGATGGTCGCCGACGCAGTATCCGTCCAGCGTCGCCAGCTGGGCCCCGGCCAGCGTCAGCTTGCGGTGCTCGTGCTGGCCGTAAAAAGAAACCAGCGCGCCACCGAGTAGCTGCAGGTCGGCAGCCGTCGCGGAACGCCCTTCGATGTAGGCGCGCGTGCGCCCCTCGGGGGTGACGCGGCGCCCAAGCGCAAGCTCTGTCGCATCAGGATCCGACAGCCGCTCACGCAGCTCCGAGAACTCCGCTCGCGCCAGCAGCCCTTCCGGAACGGCGAACAGACCTTCTACATAGGCCTCTCCCGCTCCCGGCCGCACGATGCCGCGTCGCGACTTGCCGCCGAGCAGCAGGTCGATCGCGTGCGCAAGCACGGTCTTGCCCGCGCCGGTCTCACCGGTGATCACATTCAGCCCGTCACCGAGCGCTAGCTCGGCCCGCTCGATCAGCAAGAGGTTTTCGATGCGCAGTTCAATCAGCACACGGCATTGATACCGAGCGCCCCGGACGAACAAATGTTCGTATGCGGCCTAGCTTGCCAGCTTGCCGAATTTCTCCCGGAAACGGTGGTAAAAGTTCGATCCCGGGATCTGCGCCAGCGCCGCCACGTCGTCCTCGAACGAGATCGTCGCCGTCTCGCCGACCGGCAACGCACCGACCATCAGCCCGTCGATCGTGATCTCGAGCTCGTCCAACCGACCCGCGTTGGTCACGCCGAGCACGTCGTCCGGCGCCGCAACCAAAGCCCGCGCAGTGAGCGTGTGCGGCGCGATGAAGCTCACCACGTAGCCCTCCACACCCCAGGCGAGGATCGGCCCGTTGTTGGCGAGGTTGTAACCGGTCGAGCCGGCCGGAGTCGCGGCCACGACGCCGTCGCAGCGGACGCGGCCGACCTGCTCGTCAGAGATCGAATACGCGACCTCGGCGACGCGCGCCTCGCGGCTGCGGATAAACGACACGTCGTTGGCGGCGACGACGTCGAGATCGCGGTAGCGCACGCGTAGCGCCGGCAGTTTCAAGACGTCGAACTGCCCGGTCAGCGCGAGCTCGACACCTTCAAGCAGCTGCTCGCGTTCGACGGTCGCCAGAAAACCGATCGTGCCGAAGTTGAAACCGAAGGTCGCCACCGAGGTGCCCGCGAAGGTGCGCAGCGAGCGCAGGATCGAACCGTCGCCGCCGATCACGATCGAAACGTCGGGCTGCGCGGCGATCAAGTCGTCGACAACCGCGATGCCGTCGGTTGCCTCGATCGCGTGTCGCTCGGCGTCCGCGCGCTCGAAGACAAGCTCCGCCCCGCGCTCGGCTGCCAGCTTGCAGACGCGCGCGATCGCCGGCTCGGCGTTGTCGTGCGGAAAGTGGTGTGTGATGACCGCGGCGCGCATCGGCAGGGATTATCGCGCGTCGGCGCCTTCAGGTTCGACGGACTCGGCGAGCTCGCGAAGATCCTCGGCACCGGGACGCGTCTGCTCGGCCAACCAGAGAAACGCCTCGCGATTGCCTGCCGGGCCGGGCAGACCCGACGAGCAGGCGCCCACAACCGAGAATCCGGCGGCCTGAGCCGCTACGGCCGCGCCGGCGATCGCGTCGATCCGGGTGGCACGGTCACGCACCACGCCGCCCTTGCCGATTCGCTCGCGCCCGACCTCGAACTGCGGTTTCACGAGCGCAAGCATGTCAAACCGCTTGGATGCGACCGCAAGGATCGACGGCAGCACCTTTTCGAGCGCGATGAAGGACAGATCGGCGACGATCAGCTCCGCTGCGTATTCGAGCTCCGCGGCCGTCAGCTCGCGGATGTTCCTGCGCTCGATCACCGTGACGCGCGCGTCCTCGCGGATCGACCAGTGCAGCTCTCCGTACGCAACGTCGACCGCAATCACATGCTCCGCCCCACGCTGCAACAAGCAGTCGGTGAAGCCGCCGGTCGACGCGCCGGCGTCGAGCGCCCGGCGGCCTTCGATCTTGATCTTCGGAAACGCCGCGAGAGCGTTCTCGAGCTTGATGCCGCCACGCGAGACGTAGCGCTCGCGCACGGCCACGCGCAGCGCGACGTCGGGCTCGAACGTCTGACCCGGTTTCTCGATCCTGCGGCCGCCCTCGTCCAGTTGGACGTCGCCGGCGAGCACCGCGGCAGCGGCTTTTGAGCGCGACTCGAAGTAGCCGCGCTCGACAAGGATCACGTCAACTCTCTGCTTAGCCAAAAGATCCTTATTCCTATAAAGGTCCCCTACAAAGAGAAAGACCCCGCGTTAGGCGAGGTCTGTCTCTGGGGAGGATACTGCTGTGTCTCTGGGATGGCCTGTGCTTGGGGGAGCGGGCCATCGCGGAGAAGTCGTGTCCGGTAAAGCGTGGAGGCGACTTCCGTATCTGGAAACAAAGATACGGCCAGTTGTGTGATGCGTGTGTGAGATTGATCACACTTGCACAAACTTGTTACTTCCGGGTAGCGGCCACGCTGCGCGCACGATATCGATAGGTTGCATGAGTCCCCCAAACGAGCAGGAGCAAGCGCATGGCTGACCGCACCTACGACATCGTCCTCTTCGGCGCGACCGGGTTCACCGGCGGCCTCACGGCGGAGTATCTCGCCGAGCATGCACCCGACTCACTGCGCTGGGCGATCGCCGGCCGCAGCGCCGCAAAACTCGAAGCGGTGCGCGAACGCCTGGCGAAGATCGACCCCCGGCTCTCCGACCTGCCGCTGATCGAGGCCGACTCCGGCGACGCAGCCTCGCTACGCGAGCTTGCCGAGTCGACGCGCGTCGTGATCTCGACCGTCGGCCCCTACGCGCTCTACGGCGAGCCGCTGGTCGCCGCGTGTGTCGACGCCGGTACCGACTACACGGACCTCACCGGCGAGCCGGAGTTCGTCGACGAGATCTGGCTGAAGTACAACGACCTTGCAATCAAGAACGGCGCGCGCATCGTGCACACCAGCGGCTTCGACTCGATCCCGCACGACCTCGGCGCCTACTTCACGCTGCTGCAGCTGCCGGAGGACGTGCCGGTGAAGATCAGCGGCACGGTGAAGACCGGCGGCCGGCTGTCCGGCGGCACGCTCTTTTCGGCGCTGCTCGGCTTCAGCCGCGCGCGCCAGACGATCAAGGCCGGACGCGCGCGAGCAAAGCTCGACGTGGATCCGCCCGGCCGCCGCACCAGCCTGCAGGTGCGCGGCGTGCGCCGCAATCCCGACGGCGGCTGGACCGCGCCGCTGCCGACGATCGATGGATTCGTGGTTCAGCGTTCGGCTAAGAGTCTCGACCGCTACGGACCGGACTTCAAGTACAGCCACAATATGGCCGCGTCACACCTGGCGACGATCATCGGCCTCGGCGGAATGATCACGGTCGGCTTCGTGGCGGCGCAGATCCCGCCGCTGCGGCGCCAGATCATGAAGGTTCAGCCGCCGGGCACGGGCCCCAGCGCCGAGCTGCGCGCGAAGAGCTGGTTCAAAGTTCGCTTCACCGGCGAGGGCGGCGGAAAGACCGTCAAGACCGAATTCAGCGGCGGCGACCCCGGCTACAGCGAGACGTCGAAGATGCTCGCCGAGACCGGCCTCGCGCTGGCGCTCGACGACATCCCGGACCGCGCCGGACAACTCACTCCCGTAGCCGCCTGCGGCGACGCGCTGCTCGAGCGCCTGCCGCAAGCGGGCATCTCGATCGAGGTCATAGAAGGCGAACCGGCCCGCGAGCCGGCCGCCGCAAACTAGTTCTCGGCGGCGGTCTTCGCCGCGAGCCGGTCGGTCACACGCTTGGCGACGGCTTCCGGCGTGAAGCCGATCTCTTTGTGCAACAGCGCGGGTGCACCGTGCGTGACGTAGCGGTCCGGAATGCCGACGCGCATCGTCGAGACCGGCAGGCCGTTGTCGGCAAGGTGCTCGATCACACCCGTACCGAAACCGCCGGCAAGGGCGCCCTCTTCGAGCGTGACCAGCAGCGTGTGCTCGGCGGCGAGTTCGTTGATCAACTCGGTGTCGAGCGGTTTGGCGAAGCGCGCGTCGGCGACCGTTGCCTGAACGCCGTTTTCGGCCAGCAGTTCGGCCGTGCCCTGGGCCAGGCCCACGCCGGAGCCATATCCGAGCAGCGCAACCGAGCCGTCGCCGCGTTTCAAGACCTCGCCCACGCCGATGTCGACCACGGCCGGGCGTTCCGGGATCGGCACGCCGACCGCCTCGCCGCGCGGATAACGGATCGCGACCGGGCCGTCGTCGTAAACCAAGGACGTATGCAGCATGTCTGCCAGCGCAGCCTCGTCGCGCGGCGCCATCAGCACGATGTTCGGCAGCGGCCGCAGGTACGCGATGTCGAAGGCGCCGTGGTGCGTCGGGCCGTCGTCGCCGACCAGGCCGGCACGGTCCATCGCGAAGACGACGTTGAGCTTCTGTAGGCAGACGTCGTGCACGATCTGGTCGAAGCCGCGCTGCAGGAAGGTCGAGTAGATCGCCGCGACCGGCTTCACGCCCTGCAAGGCAAGGCCCGCCGCGAACAGCACGGCGTGCTGCTCGGCGATGCCGACGTCGAAGTAGTGCTCGGGCAGCTCTTTCTGCAGGATCGACAGCCCGGTGCCGGAGTTCATCGCCGCTGTGATGCCGACGACGCGCTCGTCGCGGCGCGCTTCGCGCACCAGCGCCTCACCAAAGACCTTCGTGTACTGCGGCGGCGACTTCTTGATCGCGGCGCCGTTGCCGTTCTTCGCTGCCTTCGCCGCCGCGGGCTTGCGATCGGCGATGCTCTTCGGCTTGGCCGCGTGCCACTCCTCCATGCCTTCCAGCCCGCCCTCTTCGGCCGGCGCGAAGCCCTTGCCCTTGACCGTCGCGATGTGCACGACGACCGGGCGGTTGGCGGCGAGCGCCTCCTCGACAGCCGGCCGCAGCTGCGACACGTCGTGGCCATCGATCACGCCGATGTAGGCGAAGTCGAGCTCTTCCCACAGCAGGCCGGGCGCCCAGAAGGCCTTGACCGACTCCTTGAACTGCGGGCCGAAACGCTCGAAGCGTGCGCCGATACCGGCCGGCAACTTCGATAGCCCGCTCTCGGCGGCGTCGCGCGCCTTGTAGAGCTTGGGGTTGAGCCGCACGCGGTTGAAGTAGCGCGAGAGCGCGCCGACGTTCGGTGAGATGCTCATGCCGTTGTCGTTGAGGATCACGACGATCGGCGTGCCGAGGCCGCCCGCGTTGTGGATCGCCTCGAAGGCGACGCCGCCGGTCATCGCGCCGTCGCCGATCACGGCGACGACCTTGCCGTCGGGGCCCTGCCCCATGCGCATCGCCTCTTTCAGGCCAACGCCGTAAGAGATCGAGGTCGAGGCGTGGCCGGCGCCCATGATGTCGTGCTCCGACTCGTGCATCGCGCAGAACGGCGCGAGACCGCCGTACTTGCGGATCGTCGGCAGCTGCTCGCGGCGGCCGGTGAGAATCTTGTGCGGGTAGGCCTGGTGGCCGACGTCCCAGAGGATCTTGTCGGTCGGCGAGTCCATCAGTGCGTGCAGCACCACGCTGAGCTCGCAGACGCCGAGGTTTGCGCCGAAGTGGCCGCCGATCTCGCCGACGGTGTCGATCAGCTGCTCGCGCACCTCTTGCGCGATCTGCTGCAGCTGCTCGTCGCTCCGGCCGGTGAGGTCCGCCGGGCCATCGATCGAGGGCAGCAGCGGCTCAGGTTTGGGGGTCTTGTCCTTTGATTTCGCCAAGGGTGCGATGCCTTCTCGGTGCTATTTCTACCGGTCGCGGCCGTTGATGTAGGCGCTCACAGCCTGTAGATCGCTGGAATCGCCGCGAAAGTCGATCGAGCCGAGCAACGCCTGAACCCTGCCGTAACTCTCGTCAGCTAGTTCGCGAGCGCGCTCCAAACCGAACACACTTACATACGTGGCCTTACCGTGCCGCTCGTCGCTGCCACTTGGCTTCCCAAGGTCGGCGTCCGAGCCGGTTACATCGAGGATATCGTCGATGATCTGGAAGAGCACCCCCAACTCGCCTGCAAAAGCCCCCAGTTTCTCGACGGTTGCGGGCTCGGCGCCGAGTGTGATCGCCGTGCCCTTGACCGAGGCTTGGATCAACCGGCCGGTCTTCAGACGGTGCATCTGCGTGAGCTGAGCGCCGGTCTCGACGGTGCCGGCAATATCGATGTACTGGCCGCCGACCATGCCGCTGGCGCCGGTCCCGCCGAGCAGCTCGTCGAGCGCAGCGACGACGTGCAGCGGTTCGCCCGACTGATACGAAGTGATCAGCCGGATCGCTTCGGCGAACAGCGCGTCACCGGCAAGAATCGCGACGTTTTCGCCGTAGACGACGTGGCAGGTCGGCTTGCCGCGGCGCAGGTCGTCGTCGTCCATCGCCGGCAGGTCATCGTGGATCAGGCTGTAGGTGTGCACCAGTTCGAGCGCGGCGGCGAACGGCATCACCGCCGCCGGGTCGTGGCCGAGCGCGTGGGCGGTGCTGAGCGCGAGCACAGGTCGCACGCGCTTGCCGCCGGCGAGCAGCGAGTAACGCATCGCGTCAACCACGCCGCCGATCTCTTCGGTGCGCTCGAAGTCGAGCTGTTCGAGGTATGCGTCGACCGCCGCGCGCTTGGCGTCGGGAAACGCGATCGCCGCGCCGCTCACCGCGACGCGTTGTCCAGGGTCGACGCCGCGCGGCTCGCCAGGTCGGTCAGTTCGCGCAGACGCGCTTCCAGGGTCGCCGGGTCGAGCTCGCCGTTGCGCAACGCCGAGACCTTTTCCTTGAGTTCGCCGATCAGGACTTCGAGTTCGGTCAGCGGCCCGTCGGCCGCCGCGTTCGGCTCAGACTGTGTGGACTCAAGATTGTTCATCTTCGGCGCTCTCCTCACGGTCAGGTTCACGATCAGATTCAACTGGGGGCATGCCCCTCAGCACTGCCCCGAGAATACCGTTGATGAACTTCGGCGCGTCGGCCGAGCAGTAGCCCTTTGCAAGCTCGACTGCTTCGTTGACGGCGACCTCTCGCGGCACGTCGTCGCGGTTGTAGAGCTCGTTGATCGTGACGCGCAAGATGTTGCGTTCGAGCGGCGCGATCCTCGAGAGCGGCCAGTCGCCCGTTGTG
>JBOGYW010000076.1:0-11815 GCA_050696815.1 Solirubrobacterales bacterium
GGTCTGCGTCGAGCCGCTGGTCGACTCGCCGCTCGCCGGCGCGCTCGAGGCGGGCGCACTGCTCTGCGGTTGGGCATTGAGGTCGATGTTGAGGAGACCTTTTTCGCCGCCGACCTCGATGCCAATGCCCGAGGTGTGAACACCACGGGATTGGCCGTGCAGCATCAATGCGCAGACGGCGGAAAAGGCGATGAGGATGAAGAAGGCTCGGTTGAGCCTGCGGGCGCCAGTTGAAAAGTCCATTGCGGAGCTCCGTTAGGTTTTCGGGGGGTGGGGGGGAGAGTCGCGCTACATACAGCTTGCTCGAGCGCTACTAACAATTATGACTACCTATCGGCATTTCCTCACTTAAATGGTGGACATGTGTATTAGGTAGGCAAACAGGCGATTTTGCGTTTACGGCGGCGATAGGCGCCTGGAACCCCTCCGCGTCGAGCTACTTGCAAGTCGCTTTTCATTCGCCGTCGAACGATTAAGGACCCGCGCGGTGGTTACCGAAAACATCGCAACGGCGGAGCCGCATGAAGCGTTGAAACCGTTGCTTGACTGACCCGGTATTGGTGGAGACTTCCCGGGGGAAGACAAGACCGAGGGCGCCGGCCAGGCTGGAACCAATGCCAGGCCGCATGCAGTCCTCACACTTCGAACATGGAGCCGGGTCTCGCAGGATGCGGGCCCGGCTTCACCTCTTTCTGCGCGTGACGCTCAGCGCGATAGCAAGTCGGCGAGCGCCTCGTCGACGACCTTGATCGGCCGTTCGTCGCGGCGCTCGAGCACCGACTCGCGCGCGCGGCGCAGCAGCTGCTCGTAGCTGTGGTCGGCATCGTGGCGGAGGCCGATGCCGATACTCAAGACGACCGGGGCGGTGCGCGCGTAGTTCACGTAGGCCTCGAGGTTGCGGCGCAGTGCGCTCAAGCCCTCTTCCTTCGTGTCGCGGCAGATCACCGCGAATTCGTCGGCGTCGAGCCGCGCGACGAAGTCGCTGCCGCGCACGCGCAGCTTGATCCGCTCGGCGACCTCGGCGAGCACGCGGTCGCCGGCGTTTCGCCCGTACAGCTCGTTGATGTCACCGAAGGCGTCGACGTCGATGATCAGGATCCCGAGTTCGCGCTCCTGTTGCGTGGCACGTTTGAACGAGGCCTCGAGCTCACGCTCGAATGCGCGCCGGTTGGCGATACCGGTCAGATGGTCCGAGAACGCGGTGCGATGGGCGCGTCCCCGGACCTTCCGACCAAGTGCCATGGCTCCGGCAGTTGCAACGATTCCACCAATCAGAGCGCTTGATGCGATCTGCCCCCAGGCGGGAATCGATGCTGTAAGTGTTGACAAAACGTCTGGCATCCGTACCCAGGACTGATGACCATTTTGCCGGAAATCGCGAACGGCAGATGGGACGAAAGTCCAGGGTTAAACGCTTGGTTCAAGCTGCACTGTCAGCCCGATCGGCCTGCTTGCACCGTGTTCAACTAGCCTTACGCGCGGCCATCCAGACAGATCGCGGGGGAGAGACATGGACTTCGAGCAGTCGGCAAAGGCGCAGGACTACCTGGCGCGCGTGGACGAGTTCATCCGCACTGAGATCGAGCCATTGGAAGAGGCCGCGCGGCTGACGATGTTCGACCGCGACAGCGGCGACCGCTGGCAGGTGCCGCCCGAGCTCGAGGCGCTGAAGGAGAAGGCGCGCTCGCAGGGCCTGTGGAACCTGTTCCTGCCAGACGAGGAGTACGGAGCCGGCCTGACCAACGTTGAGTACGCCACGCTCGCCGAGCGAATGGGCCACTCGTTCGTGGCGCCCGAGGTCTTCAACTGCAACGCGCCGGACACCGGCAACATGGAAGTGCTGCACATGTTCGGCAGCGACGAGCAGAAGGACCGCTGGCTCAAGCCTCTGCTGGCCGGCGAGATCCGCTCAGCCTTCTGCATGACCGAGCCGGACGTCGCGTCGTCTGACGCTACGAACATGCAGGCCACCGCGGTGGTCGACGGCGACGAGATCGTCGTCAATGGCCGCAAGTGGTGGAGCACCGGCGTCGGGCATCCCAACTGCGAGGTGTTGATCTTCATGGGCCTCACCGACCCAGATGCCCACCGTTACGCCCAGCACTCGATGGTTTTGATTCCGCTCGACACGCCGGGCGTGAAGGTGGAGCGGATGCTCACGACGATGGGCTTCTGGGATGAGCCGGGCGGACACGGTGAGGTCAGCTTCACCGACGTGCGGCTGCCCAAGAGCGCCTTCATCGCCGGGCCGGGCCGCGCCTTCGAGATCGCGCAGTCGCGCCTCGGGCCGGGCCGCATCCACCACTGCATGCGGCTGATCGGCCTCGCCGAAAAAGCTTTGGAGCTGGCCTGCAAGCGCGCCACCGAGCGCGTAGCGTTCGGCAAGCCGCTGGCGAACCTCGGCGGCAACCGCGAGCGGATCGCCGACGCGCGGATCAAGATCAACATGGCGCGGCTGCTGGTGTTGAACGCCGCCTGGCTGATCGACACCCAGGGACTGCAAGGAGCGCTTTCCGCCGTCTCACAGATCAAGGTCGCGGCGCCGATAATGGCCCAGGAGGTCGTGGACATGGCGATGCAGATCCACGGCGGCGGCGGTCTCTCGAACGACTTTCCGCTGGCGGCGGCCTGGACCAACGCGCGCGTGCTGCGCCTGGCCGACGGCCCGGACGAAGTGCATCGCGGCGTCGTGGCGCGGATCGAGCTGCGCCAGTACGCAGAGGACTCGAAGGGCTGAGCAATGGCGACTGCCGTCGTCGACCAGCCGAACGAGGTCCGCGGTGAGGATTCCTTCGACGTCGCCGCCGTCGACGCGTACCTGAAGCAGCACGTCGACCTTGAAGGCGCGCCGCGCGTCAAGCAGTTTCCCGGCGGCGCCTCGAACCTGACGTACATGCTCAGCTACCCGGGGCGCGACCTGATCCTGCGCCGCCCGCCGGGTGGGCACCTGCCGAAGTCGGGCCACGACATGCGCCGCGAGTTCACCGTGCAGTCGAAGCTGGCGCCGGTCTTTCCGTACGTGCCGAAGATGGTCGCGTTCTGCGACGACCACGCGGTGATCGGCAGCGATTTCTACGTGATGGAGCGGATGCGCGGGATCATCCTGCGCTCGAACCTGCCCGCGGGCATGGCTTTGACGCCCGAGCAGGCGCGGCAGCTGTCGACCAGCTTCGTCGAGCGCTTGGCCGATCTGCACAAGGTCGACCCCGCCGCGGCCGGCCTGCAGGACCTCGGTCGCGGCAGCGGCTACGTGGAACGCCAGATCGGCGGCTGGAGTAAGCGCTACACGGCTGCACGCACGCGCAACGTCCCGAGTTTCAAGAAAGTCATACGCTGGCTTGAGGCGAACATGCCGGAGGACGTCGGCAACTGCGTGATCCACAACGACTGGCGTTTTGACAACGTCGTGCTCGACCCCGACGACCCGCAGCAGATCATCGGCGTGCTCGACTGGGAGATGGCGACGCTCGGCGACCCGCTGATGGATCTCGGCAGCGCGCTCTCGTACTGGGTGGAGCCGGGCGATTCGCGCCTGGCGCAGCGCTTCCGCCGCCAGCCTTCACATCTGCCGGGGATGTTGACGCGCGCCGAGATCATCGAGCTGTATGCCGAACGCAGCGGCATTCCGATCGAAGACTTCCGCTTCTACACGGTCTACGGCTACTTCCGGCTCGCCGGGATCATCCAGCAGATCTACAAGCGCTACCACGACAAAGAGACGACGAATCCGCGCTTCAAGCAGTTCTGGATCGGCGTCTGGTGGCTGCACGGCGCGGCGCGCGCGGCAATGAAGCAGTAGCCACGTGGCCGTCCTGTATCTGATTCGCCACGGACAGGCGTCGTTCGGGCTGAAGGACTACGACAAGCTCAGCGAGCTCGGCGAACAGCAGTCGCGGGTGCTCGGCGAGTCGCTACGCGAGCGCGTGCCTGACGTCGACCTGGTCGTGACCGGCGCGATGGACCGGCACAAGCAGACGGCCGCGATCGCTTTGGCAGCGATGGGCTGTGACGTGGCGCCGCGCGTCGACGAGCGCTGGAACGAGTACGACCACCACGAAGTGATCGTCAAGCACAAGCCTGCCTACCGCTCGCGCACCGTGATGGCGGCCGACCTGGGGCGCCAGCGCGACACGCGCCGTGCCTTTCAGCTGATGTTCGACGCCGCGCTCGATCGCTGGACCGGCGGCGAGCACGACGACGACTACGCCGAGCCATGGAACGCGTTCGTCGATCGGGCCAACGCGGGCGTTGCCGCGGTGCACGACGAGGCTGCCGACGCGAAGAACGTTCTGGTTTTCACGTCGGGCGGACCGATCAGCGCCGTCTGCGCGCGACTGCTCGGACTTGGCGTGGAAGGCTGGCTGCAGCTCAACCGCGTGATGGTCAACGGCGGCGAGACGAAGATCGTCGCCGGGCGCAGCGGCACCTCGGTCGTGAGCTACAACGGCCACGCGCACTTCGAGCGCGACCGTTCGCTGCTTACATACCGGTGATGGCTACCGATCCGAACCTGCCGGAGACGGCGCCGGAGGAGACTGCGAAACAGCGGACGAACCGCGAGCTGATCGAGCTGCTCAACGAGCTGCGTGTCGCGCTGCCCGGCGTGCAGGTGATGTTCGCGTTCCTACTGGCGGTGCCGTTGAGCACGCGCTTCCCCGAAATCGGCGACAACGAGCGCGCGATCTTCTACGTCACGTTGAGCAGCACGGCGATCGCCACGGCACTGCTGATCGCGCCGTCGGCGATCCATCGAATCGACTTCCGGAACGAGGACAAGGCTTCGATGATCCTGCTGTTCAACAAGCTCGCGATCGCGGGCCTGTTCTTCACCGCCTGGTCGATGATCGGCGCGCTCACGTTTATCGCTGCGCTGCTTTACGCGACAAGCGTCGCCGCAATCGTCTTCACGCTCAGCACCGCCACCTTCAGTCTGCTGTGGTTCTACCTGCCGATCCGCCGTCGCATGAAGCGGCCGGACGATCCGCGCAGACCCGACTAGTTCGCCAGAGCGACGCCACACCAGACGATCGCAAGCGAAAGCACGAAGACGACGCCTTCGAGCGCGTGCATCTGCGGTCGCTTCATATGCAGCCCGATGAACACCGCAGCGAGGACGAAGAGTCCGAGTTTGATCTGCAACGTGTTGTCGCTCCACAGGTGAAGGTGCGAGGCCATCGCCGCGCCGCTGGCGATCAGCACCGCAAAAGCGACCAACGTGCCCTGCCCGAACTTGCGCGCCATCTGGCGCATCGGCTCGGGGTCGTCCAGCTTGCGTGTCACCGGGACGACCGCGGCAACCAGCACCAGCTGGCCACCGACGAAGAACGCCATCGCGAGCAGGTGGATGTAGAGCAGAATGTCCCAACCGTCCATCGGCCGAGAGCCTATTCACCTGTCCGTGGTACGTCGCGCCGACTGGCGAGTCGTCGAAGCAGTGGGACGGGCCGTGCTTGATTTGGCGCGGCTAGACCTTGACGCCGTCGAACATCAACGCCACGCCGGCGTCGATCCAGCGCAGCCAGAGTTCGCGTGGGGTGTCTTCGACGACTGCGCGGCGAGTGCCTTCGAAGATCAGGCCGACCAGCGCCTGCGCGGTGATCTCGGTGTCGAGCTCTGCCCGTAGAAAGCCTTTTTCGACGCCGTTGACCAGGAAGCGCTCGGTGAACTCGGAGTAGGCCTCGAACGACCGCTGCAGCGCCTGCGCGTCGATGCCCTGCGCCTGGGCGTGGAACAGCTGCATCGCCGCCGGGTTCTGTTCGAGAACCTCGAACATGTTGGTCATGATCCGCGTGGTCTGCGCGCGGTAATCCTCGAGCGTGTTCGTCGATTCCGGGTCCTCGCTGAAGCCGGCCTTCGCGATGCCCATCACCGCGCGCTCCAGAACCTGCGCGGCGATGTCCTGCTTGTTGTCGAAGTAGCGGTAGAAGGTGCCGTGGCCGATGCCGAGCTCGGCGGCGATGTCGGCGATGCCCGTCTCGTGAAAGCCCTTCTCGGCGAAGACGCGCTCGGCCGCGTCGAGGATCTCCTCGCGGCGCGCCTCGGCGCGTTCGGCGCGGCGACCGGTGCGAACGGTTTCGGTCGCAGCCGGCGTCATCGTTTGGCCTCGACGCGCGACGAGGACTCGCCGATGCGCTCGTCGTAGCCGCCGCGCGCCTGGTGGTCGATCGCGGTCGGCTTCATCAGCCGCCGGCCGCCGATCCACCTACGGATCGCGCGCTCGACGGCACGCGGCGTCAAAGCTTTGAGTACGGGGTAGGCGTTGAACCAGCGCGGCACCGCGACCTCGGGGCGGCGGTGGCCGACGCTGTCAACGATCGCCTTCGCGACCTGCTCCGGCTCAACCGCCGCAAGTCCCTTCGCGGGCAGGCCGCTGATCAGCTCCGTCTTCACCGCGGTGGGAAGGATCGCCGTGATCGTTACGCCGGTGCCGTCGAGTTCATCGAGCACCGCTTCGCATAGTCCGACGACTGCGAACTTGGTGCTGTTGTAGACCGCGAGGCCCGGCACGTACGCCTTGCCGGCCATCGAGGCGACGTTGACCACGTGACCACGGCCGCGTTCGATCATTCCCGGCAGCACGATCTTCATGCCGTGGATCGGGCCGCGCAGGTTGACGTCGATCTGCGCATCGCTGGTCGCGTCGGCTTCGTCGAGGAACGGGCCGGCCGGCATGATGCCGGCGTTGTTTACAAGCACGTCGATTGGGCCGAGCTCCTGCTCGACGTTGGCGACGAAGGCCTCGAACGACCAGCGGTCGGTGACGTCGAGCGGCGGGCCGATTGCATCGGGTCCGATCTGCGCCGCGACGGCTTCGGTGGCGTCGCCGTCCAGGTCGCCGATCGCGACGCGTGCGCCGCGAGCGGTGAACTCGCGCGCCGTTGCCAAGCCGATTCCGCGGGCGCCGCCGGTGATCGCGACGACTGCGCCGTTCAGGTCGATTGCCGGGGCGCTCATGCGACCGCTCCGGCCGGAGCGGTCGCGGGCTGCGCGACGGTCGTTTCGTAGTCGTCGAGCTTGAAGGTCGCCGTGTCCTTGCGGAACTTCAGCGTCGTCCACGGGTAGATCGAGCTGTTGCGGCCGTTGACGTCGAGGTAGTAGCTTGAGCAGCCGCCGGCGTTGAAGACTGTGCCCTGGAGGGCGTCCTGCATCTCCGCGTTGTAGACGTCCTGCACGCGCTGCTTGACGTCGAGCGTCTCGATGCCGGCCTGTTCGGCGGTGTCGATCGCGTTGGCGATGTAGTCGGCCTGCATCTCGACGAGCGTCGAGACCGAGCCGTGGCCGTTGCCGACGTTCGGGCCGAGCATCACGAAGGCGTTCGGGTACCCGGAGACGACGGTCGAGAAGTAGGCCTGCGGGCTGCCCTGCCAAAGCTCGCTCAGCAGCTGGCCGTCGCGGCCGGTGATGCGGTGCGAGATGTCCGGATCGGTCACACGGAAGCCGGTGCCGTAGATGATCACGTCGACCTCGCGGTGTTCGCCGTCGGTGTCGACCAGGCCCGTCGCCGTCACCTCGGCGACGCCCTTCGGGATCACCTCTGCGTTGGTCGCGGTGATCGCCGGGTACCAGGAGTTCGAGAACAGCATGCGCTTGCAGCCGAGCACGAAGTTGGGCGTGAACTGCTTACGCAGCTGCGGGTCTTTCACCTGCGCGCGCATGTGCCGCGTGCCGAGCTTCTGGATCTGGCGCATGACGTTCGGATGGCGCTGCGCGCGCTGCAGGCCTTCGGAGCCGAGGTACACGACGTGCGCGATCGCGCGGTGGATCGCAGGGAAGCGGCGTAGCCGCTGCTTGTGCTTCTCGCTGAGCGGCCGGTCCATCTTCGGCAGCACCCACGGCGCGGTGCGCTGGTACAGGTCGAGCTTGCCGACCTGCGGCTGGATCTTCGGCACGAACTGGATCGCGCTGGCGCCGGTGCCGATCACCGCGACGCGCTTGTCGGTGAGGTCGACGTCGTGGTCCCACTTCGATGAGTGGAAGGCGGCGCCCTTGAAGTCGTGTACGCCTGGAAGCTCGGGGAAGGCCGCTTCGTGCATCGGGCCGGTCGCCGCGATCACGTACTTGGCGACATAGGTGCCCTCACTGGTCTCGATCTCCCAGCGCGCGATCTCGTCGTTCCAGCGCGCGTGCTCCGCGCCGACGTTGAAGCGGCAGTGGGGGAGCACGCCGTTCTCTGCGGCCATGCGGTCGAGATACTCCTCGATCTGCGGCTGCTTTGCGAAGACGCGGTCCCACTCGGCATTGCGCGCGTAGCTGAACGAGTAGATCAGCGACGGCGTGTCCGCGCCGCAGTCGGGGTAAGTGTTCTCGCGCCAGGTGCCACCGAGCTTGTGCGCCTTCTCGAGCAGGGTGAAGTCGGTGATGCCCTGCCGGCGCAGGCGGATCGCCGCACCGATGCCGGAATATCCGCCGCCGATGATCAGGATCTTCACCTCGCGCCGTGGCGCGTCGGCCTCGAGCTGGTCCAGCGGGTCTGGTGCGGTCGTTTTGGTGCTCATCGGGTCTCCAAGCAAAGTTCTGGGCGGCAGATCAAAAAAGAATGACACGTCATTCCGGTTTCGAACGATACAGGAAACGGCTGGGGAATGCAACGTCGAATCAGTGTGCTTAGGCAGTGCCTATGCAGCGTGATACCTTCCCGCGCGTGACCGCACGCACCATGACGATCGGCGAAGCAGCCAAGGCGATCGGCGTCAGCGCCGACACGCTGCGGCGCTGGGACCGCTCGGGCAAGCTGAAGACGGTGCGTGACGATCGCGATCGCAGGCAAGTCCCGGTCGCCGAAGTTGAGCGACTGACGACCCGCCCGCAGCGAGCGCCCGCCGGACACCCGCTATCGGCGCGCAATCGTTTTGCCGGAACCGTGAAATCCGTTGAGGTCGATGGCGTGATGGCGCTCGTCGAACTCGAAGCCGGCCCATTCCGGGTCGTCGCCGCAATCACCCGCGATGCGGTGGAGGAGCTCGGTCTGCGCGAAGGCGTCCAGGCGACCGCGACCGTCAAGGCCACTTCCGTGATGATCGAACGATAAGGAGACAGAAGTTGCTCGGCAAACTTAAGTGGGTGGTCGCGGCGTGCTTGATCGCGCTCGTGGCTTTGGCGGGAGCCGGCTGTGGCGAAGACGAATCGTCCTCAGCGGCAAGTCCTCAACTGGTGGTTTCCGCGGCCTCGTCGCTGAAGAAGGCGTTCGGCGACTACGCCGGGCAGTTCGACGCGGCCGACGTGAAGACGTCGTTCGCCGGCACGGACGAACTGGCGGCGCAGATCGAGTCGGGCGCGCGGCCCGACGTGCTTGCGGCCGCGAATACGAAGATCCCGGATCAGCTCTACGCGCAGGGCTTGGTCGAGAAGCCGGTGGTATTCGCCGGCAACCGGCTGGTTATCGCGGTGCCAAGCGACGGCGGCCAGGTGAAGTCGATCGACGACCTCGACGAGCAGGGTGTGACGATCGCCGCCGGCTCGGAGTCGGTACCGGTTGGCACGTACACGCGCAAGGTGCTGGCGGGGCTTCCTCCGAGCGAAGCCAAGGCGATTGAAGCGAACTTCCGGTCCAACGAGCCTGACGTGAAAGGCGTGGTCGGCAAGGTCGCGACCGGCGCCGTCGACGCCGGGTTCGTCTACGTGACCGACGTCGAGGCGAGCGGCGGCAAGCTCAAAGCGATCGAGCTGCCGAAGAAGCTGCAGCCGAGCGTCGCCTACGGTGCGGCCGTCGTAAAAGGCGCCAAGTATCCCGAGCAGGCCCAGGAGTTCATCGACGGACTGCTGTCGGGCGCCGGTCAACAGGCGCTCGCGGCTGCGGGATTCGAGCCTCCGCCGGCCAAGTAGTTCGATGCGACGGATCTGGTTCACGCTGATTCTCTGGGCGACGCTCGCCGTCGCACTCGTGTTCCTGGTCCTGCCGGTGGTCGCGATCTTCGTCGACGCCGGGCCACGCGAGCTGATCGATGGCCTGCGTGACCCGGCGGCGACCGACGCGCTCTGGCTGAGTCTGAAGACGACGACCGCGGCGATCGTGCTGATCGTCGCCTGCGGCACGCCGGCCGCCTGGTTGCTTGCGACGCGGTCGTTCCGCGGCCGCGCACTGGTCATTACCTTGGTCGAGCTGCCGCTGGTGCTGCCGCCGGCCGTCGCGGGAATCGGGCTGCTGGTCGCCTTGGGGCCAAACGGACTGCTCGGCGGCGCGCTCGAGTCCGCCGGTGTCGAGCTGGTGCTGCAGACGGCGGGGGTAGTCGTTGCGCTGACGTTCGTGTCGGCGCCTTTCTATCTGCGTCAGGCCCAGGCGGCCTTCGCGGCCGTCAACCCTGACTGGCTCGACGCGTCGCGCACGCTCGGTGCGGGAGAGGCGCGGACCTTTCTGCGGATCGGCATTCCGGCGGCGGTCCCGGGTCTCTCGGCGGGCCTCGCGCTGGCATGGGGCAGAGCACTCGGCGAGTTCGGCGCGACGCTGATGTTCGCCGGTTCATTCCGCGGCATCACGCAGACCACGCCACTGGCGATCTACGACCGCTTCGCGACCGACCTCAACTCGGCGCTCGCGCTTTCCGCGGTGCTCGTCGTCGTCTCGGCGGCGTTACTGCTGAGCGTCAAACTCGTGGCCGGCGAAGCGACGGTGGCCGGTGCTGCGCGCTGAACTCAGCGGCACGGTAGGCAGCGTCGAGATCGACGTCGCCTTTGAGGTCGCGAGCGGCGACGTGCTCGCTTTGACCGGGCCGTCCGGTGCGGGCAAGACTTCGGTCTTACGAATGCTCGCCGGCCTGCTGCCTCCGGCGGCGGGGCGCATCGACTGCGGCGGCGTCTGGTTTGACGCGAAAAACGACATCGATCTGCCGCCGGAAGAGCGCGGCTGCGGCGTCGTGTTCCAGGACTACGCGCTGTTCGGGCACATGAGCGCGTGGCGAAACGTTGCCTACGGGCTCGAAGCCCCGCGCGGCCGGCGACGTGAGCTCGCCGTCGCGGCGCTCGAACGGCTCGGCGTTGGCGATCTGGCCGACTCGCGGCCCGCGTCGCTCTCGGGCGGCGAGCGCCAACGCGTCGCGCTTGCCCGGGCTTTGACGCGGCGGCCGCGGGTACTGCTGCTCGACGAGCCGCTCGCCGCTCTCGACGTCCGCAGTCACGCGCGCGCCGCCGGTGAACTGCGTGCCGCTCTCGATCAGCTGAACGTGCCGGCTGTGCTCGTGACGCACGACTACATGGAGGCGGCCCTACTGGCCGACTCGCTTGCCGTGATCGACGACGGCAGGATCGTGCAGCGAGGGACGGCCACTCAGCTTGCCGCCACTCCGAACTCGGCGTTTGTCGCCGACTTCACCGGGGCCAACGTGTTGCGCGGCAGCGCGGTGGAACGCGGCGACGGCCTCACCGAAGTCGCACTCGATGGCGGCGGCAGAGTCGTCAGCGTCGACCGCGCGCTCGGGCCGGTCGCCGTCGGTGTGCACCCGTGGGACGTCGAGCTACGCGCGGAAGATGCCGCCGACGACGGTTCGGCGCTGAATCATCTTCCGGCCGAGATCGTCTCGATCACGACGATCGGCAACCGCGCTCGCGTCGGCCTGGTGACGCCGCAGCCGCTGGTCGCGGAAGTCACGGCGACGTCGGTTGAGCGGCTTGAACTGCGATCCGGCGGACGGGTGGCTGCCGTCTGGAAGGCAGCGGCCACGCGCCTGCTCGCGATCTAAACGAAAACGCCGCCGAGTTGGGAGACTCGGCGGCGTTTTCAAGCGGAGCGTCCGGCTCCCCTGCGGTTGCGGGGTGACGCCCTAGTCAGAGCCGTCAGCCAGGCACCTTCCCGTTGGTGAGCTGAACGGCAACGCCCCAATCA
>JBOGYW010000077.1:0-11769 GCA_050696815.1 Solirubrobacterales bacterium
AGCACCAGCCGCGGGCGATCTGCGCTGTCGTCAGCTTCCTGGCGACGGCTCTCGGCTGCCAGTTCGCGGGTGCGCGTGCGGTCGGCAATCACACTCACGGCGGCCGCGACGACCAGAAACGCGACGTAGGCGGCGCCGTCCTTGTTGCTGTCAATCGTGAGGCGCCCGGTCGGAGGAATATGGAACCAGTTGAACGCGAGGCCACTGAGAATCGCCGTTACGAAGCCAAATCGCGCGCCCCAATACGAGGCGACAACGAGGACCGCGAGTAGGTAGAGCACGACGGCTGCAATCGGCTCCATCACCGTCTTCACGGGGTAGATCGCGATCGTGATCAGGCCTACCGCGACCAGCACGCTTGACACTGCTGCGAGCAGCGCAGGCCGATCGCGAGGCTTGCCGGTGGCAGAGTCTCGAGCCATACCCGCAGCGTAGTCCGGCGATCGACGGCGGCGCCACCGCGCGAACCCGCAAAACGCGCCTCGTAACACTTTCGACACGCGGAGCGGCTTCATTGCAACGCTTTGGTCACGCTGCGGTTGTCAGCGTTTAAAGCATGGCGAGACGCAGCACGGACGGCGCGAAGCTGCAACGGGTCCTGCGCGCACGCGATCTCTTCGCGACGTCGTACGGCGACGTCGGCAGCTCGATCTACTACGCGTTGGCGCTGGTCGCCGCGCTCGCCCTCGGAATGACGCCGGTGATCTTCCTGATCGCCGGCGTTTTCTTCGTGATGACCGCCGCTACTTACGCGGAAGCGACCTCGATGTTCCCGGAGGCCGGAGGATCGTCATCGTTTGCGCGCCACGCATTCAACGAAGTCTGGTCGGTGATCGCGGGGTGGGGGCAGATGTTGAACTACATCATCACGGCTTCGATTTCGGCGTTCTTCGTACCGCACTATCTCGGCGTCGTGTTTCCGGCGCTGCGCGGCGGGCCGTACGATTCGATCTTCGCGATCGTGATCATCGCCTCGCTCGCGTGCGTGAACGTGATCGGCGTGCGCGAATCATCGCGCGTCAACCTCGTACTCGCGGCGATCGACTTCACGACCCAAGCGGTGCTGGTGGTGATCGGATTGATTCTCGTCACCAGCCCGCAGATCCTGGTGCAGAACGTCGACTTCGGCACCTACCCGACGGTGAAGAACTTCATCGTCGCGATTCCCGTCGCGATGATCGCCTACACCGGCATAGAAACCAGTTCTAATCTGGCGGAGGAAGCGCGCGAACATCAGGTGACGGTTCCGCGTGCGACAAAAATGACTGTCGCCGCCGTTCTTGCGATCTACGCGTTTCTACCGTCGGTCGCGCTCTCCGCGATGCCGGTACACAACGGCACGACGTTGCTCGTGACGCAGTATGCGGGCGATCCGGTACTGGGAATCGTCAAAGAGCTGCACCTGGGCGTGCTCGCGGCGCCGGCGGAGATATACGTCGGCCTGCTCGCCGCGACGATCTTGCTGATCGCTACGAACGCGGGGATGATCGGCGTCTCGCGACTGACGTATTCGATGAGCCTGCATCGTCAGCTGCCACTGGCCGTTCGAAAACTTCATCCGCGTTTCAAAACGCCGTACGTTGCGATCATCTGTTTCGGCGTCGTGGCCTCGCTCACCGTGCTGCCCGGCCAAGCGGACTTTCTTGGCAAGGTCTATGCGTTCGGAGCGATGCTCTCGTTCACGATCGCTCACGCCTCCGTGATCAAGCTGCGCTGGTCACAACCCGAGCTTGAACGCACGTATCGCGGGCCAGGAACCTTTCATCTGCGCGGGCACGAGGTCCCGGTCTTCGCCGTCGTCGGCGGGATCGGCACGGGCGCGGCGTGGCTGACCGTGCTGGGCCGCGATCCGAAAGTCTTCCTGGGCGGCCTGATTTGGGTCGGAATCGGCTTGACGCTGTACGGGCTGTATCGACGTTCGCTTGGACTCGGCATGCGGGAGACCGCCGAAGTTGCGATGGCCAAACCGGCGGTGGATCAAGAAGTCGAGTACGAAAGCGTCCTGGTGATGTTCGAAGAGGCGTGCTTTTCTCGTCAGGTAATAGAGACAGCGGTGAAGCTCTCCGCGCGGCGCAAGCGCGCGATCCACGTGATCGTGACGATCGAGATACCTTGGAATACTCCTCCGGGGATTCTGCCGCCCGCTCAGGCCGCGCGCGCCGCGGAATCGATTGAACGCGCACGACAGATCGGCGGGCGCCGTGTCAGCGGACACGTCGAAGCCGTGCGCCCCGGCGAGGCCGGCCGTCGTGTGATCGACACCGCGAATGAGATGAACGCTCGCGCTGTAGTCGCGGCGCTGAATCGCAAGGAAGAAGCCTCGTTGTTTCCACGTAGCGTGCAGGCGATCCTTGCTGAGCGGCCCTGCCGCGTGATTCTGGTCACCGAGACGGACGATCGGTCGCTGCCGGTGTTCACGGAACGTGCGATCACGGCCCGGCATTGACGAATTAGCCTCATTGGCAACGTAACGCTTTCGCGCTCTGCGACCAAGTACGGGTATGAAACCAAAATACGAGCTTGCGGAGATCGGGCACGACGCAGACGCGTTCGAGTCCTTTTACCGCGAAAACATCGAAGCAGTCCAGCGTTTCGTCGTGCGCAGAGTGGGGGACCCTCACCTGGCGGCGGACCTGACCAGCGACGTGTTCGTAACGGCGATCGAATCGGCGTCGAACTACCGGTCTGATCGCGGAACGCCGTCCGCCTGGTTGTACGGCATCGCTCGCATCGTCGTCGCGTCCGAACACCGCCGTGCCGGCCGTGAACGCGGCGCCAACGCACGGCTCGCCGGAAGGCGCATGCTCGACGGTTCGGACATCCTGCGCATGGAGGAGCGGATCGACGCAGCGAGCGAAGCTCGTGCGCTGTATGCCGCCATGCGTGAGCTGCCCGAGAGCGAACGTGCAGTGCTGGAACTGGTCGTGCTCGACGACCTCAACGTCGCCCAGGCGGCGTCGGCACTCGGCATCAAGCCGGTGACGGCGCGCGTCCGCATCCACAGAGCGCGCCGAGCGCTCAAACGGCGCACCGACGCCGCTGCCACGAACCTGACACCACGACCGATGGAGGCACCGTGAACGATCAGAACGACAACCGATTTGAGGACCGCCTGCTCTCGGAGCTGCGCCAGTACGTCGCCGCCCGGCCGCAAGAAGCGCCGAGCGTGACGATGACACCCACGCCGGTGCGCTCGCCCGGGCGCCGCTACCGCTACGCCGCTGCCGGCGCCACGCTTGCCGCGATCGCCGGCGTGGCGTTCCTCGTCGGCCACGATGAGGCCAGCCCGGCCTACGCGGTCGAAACGACCGACAATGGAACGATCTCCGTAGAGATCAGCTCGCTGGAGGACGCCTCCGGCCTGCAGAGCAAACTGCGCGCCGCCGGCATCAACGCCTACGTGGACTACGTGCCCGACGGCAAGGCCTGCAAAGGGCCGCGGTTCAAGAACGACCAGGGCGACGGGCAATTCAGCGAGCAGGGCTTCGCTGCGAAGGTCGCGCCAACCGGCGCGAACGAAGAGTCGCTCGACTCGTCCGGTGGGCCGCTTCCGCCCGGGGGCAAGGGTGAGAGGCACTTCAAGGTCAAGGGTGGCGATGACAGGGAGCTCCGCACAAAGCGCGCCGGAACACCGGGAACGCCGCCGCCTGGAGAGCTGAAGATCCAGCGAGTCAACGGCAAGACGCGCTTCACGATTCCGGTCAAGCAAGAGCAGGGCAAAACCCTCGTGATCCAGGGCAACTCCGGTGCCAATTCGACAAGTGTGAGTGTGCAGATCGGCGCCGGCGAAGTGAACTCGTGCGTGCTCGAAGACGCCCCTGAGCCGTCGGGTGCGTTCGGCGCGGGCGCTCCGTTCAAGAAGTAGCCGCAGAACAGGTGCCGGACGTTCCGAGGGCGTCCGGCACCTACCGCCCCGTAGCTCTCAGAGGATGTATGTTCGCGACGAAGCTCAATTCGGCGCCTATCTCGGAAAGGCAGAGCAATGCGGATCGCCTCGTACAACGTAGAGAGCCTGTTCAGCCGCGCGCGTGCGCTCGACCGGCAGAACGGCGAGACGGGGAAGTCCGTGCTCGCGCAGTACTCCCGGATCAATTCGCTCTTCAACGAAGACACCTACTCGCCAGAGATCAAGAAGGAGATCGTTTCGCTGCTCAAGGCGCTCGGTCTCGAGAAGGCAGACGACGGCGGCAAGTTCGCCCGCCTTCGCCAGAACCGTGGTCATCTGCTCAAGCGTTCCAAGGGCAAGGTGGAGATAACCGCCAACGGCCGTGAAGACTGGATCGGCTGGGTCGAGCTCGAGATGGAGCCGATCAACGAGAAGGCGACACAGCACACGGCGATGGTGCTGCGCGATCTTGAAGCCGACATCCAGGCCGTGATCGAAGCGGACAACCGCATCGCGCTTAACGACTTCTCATCGATCCTGATCAAGGCCGTCGACGGCGAACCGTTCGAGCACGCGATGCTGATCGACGGCAACGACCGCCGCGGTATCGACGTCGGAATCCTCACGCGCTCGAACTACGAGATCGTCGACATTCGCTCACACGTGGACGACGCCGACGACACAGGACCGATCTTCAGCCGCGACTGTCCCGAGTACACGATCAAGACGCCGGGCGGCGACGAAATCGTCGTGCTCGTGAACCACTTCAAGAGCAAGGGCTACGGCAAGCCGGCCACATCGAACGCGCGGCGCAAGGAGCAGGCGGAGCTGGTCGCGAAGATCTATCGCCGGCTGCGCAACTCGGGCAAGAAGCTGATCGCTGTCGTCGGCGACTTCAACGACACGCCGAACTCCGCGCCGCTCGAGCCGCTGCTCGAGAACACCAACCTGCGAGACATCACCGAGCACCCGAACTTCACGTCGGACGGCCGCCCGGGCACCTACGGCACGGGTACCGCAAACAACAAGATCGACTACATCCTGCTTTCGCCGGAGCTGTTCAAGCGCGTGAAAGGAGGCGGGATCTTCCGCAAGGGCGTCTGGGGCGGCAAGCACGGCACGTTGTTCGAGCACTACCCGACGATCACCAACGCCGAGGAAGCCGCTTCGGACCATGCGGCGATCTACGCCGATATTGACGCCTAGCGCCGCTTCGCGACGGCGCAATCCGGGTAGGTGACTCCTGCGTGCCCAACGCGAACAAGGAGTCGATCATCGATGACCCATGTAACCGACCTCAAAGACCGAGTCAAGGAAACGGATCTTCAGCTCAAATCCAAGATCGAGCACGGCATCGACGAGCCCAAAGAAACGGTCGACGACGCTGTCAAAAAGGTTCGGGAAGTCATGCACAGTCGCAGAATCGCCGACGGTCACGGCCCCGAAAAGCCGTAACGGCGCGTAAGAGTCGAGTTCATGCCGCCGGCCGAGGCCAAAGCGCGTCGACAACACGTAGAACGATCGACGACGGGGAGTATCTGCCGAGCACTGCGCCGATGCGATTGAGCGAGCCGTGCGTGCGAGTACGGCGACCTCGAATCATCGCCGTGACACCCGTCTCCGCGACGGCCCGCGGCTTGGACACGGCAAAACTCGGCAACTCGTCAAGCGCCTCCTGCAGTCCGGCTATCGCCGCAAAATCGGTCGCGGTTGGTCCGGGGCAGAGGGTGGTGCAAGTGACGCCGGTGCCCTTGAGTTCGCGGCCCAGTGCCTCGGTGAAGTGCAAAACAAAGGCTTTACTTGCAGCGTATGTGGCTTCGTGTGGCATCGGTTGAAAAGACGCAGTCGAGGCGACGTTCAATATTGCGCCGTAGCCCTGGTCGATCATCAGCGGAGCGATCTTGCGAGTCAAAGAGACCAGTGCGCTGACGTTCACGTTGACGATCTCGAGTAGCGCCGCTTCATCGACTTCCAGAACATCGCCGGCGCTGGCGAATCCGGCGCAGTTGATCAGCGCGAAAGGCCTGCGATCGTCGCGCTCGGCGTGTTCCGCTATCGCGTTGCGCCCTTCGGCGGTCGTGACATCGCATGCGATGAAATCGACATCTACTCCCTGCTCGACCGACAGTTCACGCGAGAGTTCTTGCAAAAGCGCTTCGCGTCGCGCAACCAATGTGACGTTGTAGCCGCGGCCGGCGAGGTTGCGTGCGATTTCTGCGCCGATCCCTGACGATGCGCCCGTAACGATGCACGTTCCGTTGGGGTTGGGCTGGGGGAATGTCATTGCTCTCCTCGGATTGGTTTGGGCTTAACGCTGTTTCCTCAACCACCGCAGTGCGGACAGGACGACGAGCGGAAAGCGCTCGACGGCGCAGTGCGTCGTGTTCTTGACCATCCAAACTTTGGCGTTGGGCAGGTTTTGAAGCAGTGTCGTATCTGCCGCGGGGACGTACTGGTCGTTTTCGCCGTTGATGGCGTAGAGCGGTGAACTTGAAGCGGCGCGGACCAACTGGCGAAGCGAAAACGCGTCGAGTGCTTCGTCGATGTAGTCAAGGTCTGGCATCGCGTCAAGCCCGACGGCGTTCGCAACGATTCCGGGCATCCCGTAGGGCAGATTCAACAGATCGACCTTTTGGTCCGCGAGACCGGTGGGGCCACCGATGTCAACCGCTGCATCGACGGCACCGAGGATGGCTAGCTTCGCCGCCCAATAGCCACCGAAACTCAGCCCCATGAAAGCAATCGGCTTACTCGGATAGTCGTCACGAAGTTGGTCGACGAGCCCGACCAGAACGGGGTCGGCATCGGGCGAGAGATCGACCTCTGACTCGCCTGTTCCCGGCATGTCGACGGCCACCACCAAGCGGCGCGACAACCGCGCCAACGCGACCATCAAACGATGAAGGTCCATCTTCCATGTGTCTACTCCACCGGAGACGATGAGCACGCCATGTTTGGGCTTGCCGAAACAATGCGCAGCGACCGTTGTGGTGCTGTCACCCGCCGAAACATTGAAAACCCGTCGATCAAAAGGGATCCTGAAGCTCTTCGCGGCCTGCAAGTAGCTGTCTAGCTGATTGGCGTAGGCGTGTTGCTTCTGGGGCGAAGCGAGGCTCGGAAACTTCGCGGCACCCCATAGGAGGGAGGCCTGCAAATGGTTGCCCTTGGCACTCGCCCGGTTGGCAAGGCGTGCCCATTCAGGAACCCATCCGCCTTCCTGATCGCTCCACATATCGACGATCGCCGAGCTGGCCCGCTTCACGTCGCCGCGTGAGATACCGGCCTGCCGGAACTGGCCCGTGCGTTCTTCGAAAAGCGCGGCGGGATCTACGTCGAATTCGAACATCGCCGTATAATATGAGTTTTGCTCACATTAAACAACTCGCATTTCCGGTCATGAGCTCGCCTCGCAAACGTCCCAGCCAACAGCGCTCCCAGTACACCTACGACGCCGTTCTTGACGCGGCTACTCAGCTTTTTGAGCGAGCGGGATACGCCGGCACGACGACAAATCACATCGCAGAACGAGCCGGCGTCTCGATCGGATCGCTGTACCAATACTTTCCCAATAAGGACGCGATCCTTTACGGGCTCGGAGAGCGTCATGTGAGAGAGATCATCACCGTAATGAGCGCGCTTTCCGAGAGGATGAAGGAAGCGGCCCCTCCGTTGGAAAAGTCGGTCCGTCTGCTCGTCAACGCTCTTGCCGACCTTCACCGCCAGGATCCGAGGATGCATCGGCTGTTATACGACCTCGCGCCGCGCACACCCGAGACCGCGGAGCATCTTCGAGGAGTTCAGGCGCTGCTGGCAGCGGACGTGGAACATCATTTGCGGCGGCTCGACGTCGGCGGACCGGATTTTGCATTGACGGCCCTGCTGCTGGCAGAATCCGTGGAAGCTCAGGTTCACGGAGCCGTCCTGGATCCGCCTGACCCTTACTCAACTGAGGAGATCCTTGAAGCCGCGATCGATTTGATCGTGCGGGGGCTGCGACCGACTTCTGCCTAATGCTCGATAATTGACGTTATGTTAACGCACGGCGACCGCGAAACCGCTCCGAGTTGCAACTCGAATGTCCGACGTCACGACATTGAGATGCTTACGTCACGAATGCGAGACAACGCGACGCCACGCAAGTGAGAATCGCAACAGGCGCCGTTGATTGGCTATTTGATCAAACGCCGCAGCGTCGGATCACGGACCAACGCGAAACTGTGAATGAACTGCGTTCTCAAAGCTCAGCCTCATGCGGCGCTAGCGCATCAGACCGAGGCCGCTGCGGTTTCGCTTCCAGCAAGGAGAATCGAGGCGATCAACTCGGGGTTGTCGCTCATCGAGACGTGGCCGACTCCCGGAACCACAATGAGGCGGGCGTGCGGGAAGGATCTGTACACGCGACGCGCTTGGTAGACCGGCAGCATGATGTCCCGCCTCCCCCAAGCAACAGTCACGGGAACCGCAGGGAGAACTGTCGTAGGTAGGTCCGATGCCATCGGAGGGAAGTCGAGGCCGTTGTTGCCAGCCTCGAGCAAAGGGCTGTCCAGCATTGCCTCCATGTCAATGAGCGCGGTCTCGTAGGGCACGTGGCTCGGGCGGGCGAAGAACGGAGCAAGCCCCAGATACCGGATCGCCCGGTAACGCATGAGGTCCGGCGTGTAACGCCCACCGACGCGGGCGAGGGCGCGCACCAGCCTGAACGTCGCCATCGCCCTCGTTCGGTCGGCGCTGTTTACGAAGAACCCGACCGGCGACAATGCTGTCGCTGACGCCGTTCTTCCTTGAGCCGCCAGCGCCAATGCGAGCCATCCGCCAAGCGAGTTTCCAGCCACGTGGACGGGCTGCCCAGGTTCGGTGGTGTGGTCGATGAGGTCATTCAACGGCTCGAGGAACTGCGCCAAGATGGATGGCCCAGACATGTCCAGCGGACCAGATTCCCCGTGTCCGGGCAGGTCGACGACGACGACTCGGCGGTGCGGAGTCAGCAGAGGCAGCACCGCGTCCCACGCGTGGCGCCGGTGGAGAACGCCGTGCACCAAAAGCAACGTCGGCCCCTCGCCTGCCACGTCGAATTTCAGTTCATCCATTGCGACTTCCCCGCTCGCTCAGGCGACGAAGGTCGCATGGTTCCAACCCTAGTACGGCGACCAAGATCCTCCATCGAGCTAGCCAGCTGTTCATCGAACGCTCACGTGGTGCGCGATGAAATCACACCGAAACGTCTGCATGCCCTGCCGGATTCTCACTTTCGTGACGTTTCCGCCTCGTTTTCGTGAATTCCGTCATTCTCAGTGAATTAGGCTGGCACGAGCGCGCGATTGCGCTCCATGTGCCGGCGTGCGTGAATCAGCGCCTCGTTGATGTTCGGCACAACTTGATTTTCGTTGGCAAGCGTTTCGATCACGCCGATTTGCTCCACAATCCGGCGATGTTCGGGTCGCACGCATGCGAGCAGAACGATGATGCCGCGGTGCTGGAGACGCGCTACGAGGTCGCCGAGCGCCTGTGCGCCGGTCGCGTCAAGCACTTTCAGGCGACCTAACCGCAGGATCACGACCTCCACGTCGGAGACGTCGGCGAGTTCGAGCAGAAATCGTTGGGCGGCCCCGAAAAACAGTGCACCGTCCAACCGGTATGCGACGACGTGCTCGCCGAGCAGTTCGTGCTCTGTCGCGGGATCAATGTCGATCGTCTCTAACGAATCCATTTCGAACATCGTCGACTTCGCAACCGAGCGCAGCGCCAAAACGCCGGCAAGCACGACGCCCACTTCAACTGCCACCACCAGGTCGACCGCAACAGTTGTAGCCGCGGTAACGACGAGAACGGCGGCATCCCCGTGAGTCGAGAGCAGTATGCGCCGAACTGTTCCGAATTCGATCATGTGGACGGCGGTCACCATCAGCACCCCGGCAAGCGCGGCAAGCGGGATGATCGCCACGACTGATGCCAGGAAGAGAACGACGAGCAGGATGACGAGGCTGTGCGTTGCCGCTGCGAAACGCGTGCGGGCGCCGGCGCGTGCGTTGACGGCGGTGCGGGCGATCGCTCCCGTGGCGGGCATGCCGCCAAACAGAGCTGAGCACGCGTTTGCGACCCCTTTGGCCGAACAATTCGCGGTCGGGCTCGTAGTCTTCGCCGTCGGCCATCCCGTCCGCGACTTTGGCCGAAAGCAGGCTCTCGATGGCGGCAAGCATCGCGACCGCGATGACGGCCGACACCAACTCCTGACCGCGAGCGAGATCGAAGTGGGGCAACTGCGGCAGTGGGATACCCGATGGGATGTGGCCTATGCGCGGAATGTCCCAACCTGCCAGCTGCGCGGCGGCCGTTGCGGCCGCAACGGCGATCAGCGAGGCAGGAAGGGTGCGATGGATGCGAGGAAGCGCGACCATCAGTGTCGCCACCAACACAACCAGGGCGATGGCCTGCCACTGTGCTGTGGCGACGTGTGACAACGCGCTTGCAGCCGCCACCGCGGGGCGACCGTCGCCCGGATTCGACATGCCGAGCGCTGCCGGAACCTGTTGCAGGAAGATGATCACACCGATGCCGACGGCGAAGCCTTCGATCACGGGCCACGGCAAGAAGCTCACGTAGCGGCCCAACCGCGCAGTGCCGGCGGCTACCAGCAGCACTCCAGCGGCCAGCGCCACCACGTATACGCCGTCGGCGCCGACCTTTGCCACGACTGGGGCCAGCACCACGGTCATCGCTCCAGTAGGCCCAGACACCTGCAGGCGCGAACCGCCGAAAACAGCGGCGGCGAGCCCGCCGACGATTGCGGTGACCAACCCGACGTTGGCCCCGAGTCCCGAGGCAACGCCGAAGGCCAGCGCTAGCGGCAAGGCCACGACGCCGACGGTCACACCGGCGAAAACGTCGCCGCGCCACGACTCGCCGAGCGAGCGGTAGTCGCTCCTTCGCGGTAGCAGTCGCTCAGCGAATGAGCGGATCACGAGACGCGCAGCTCTTCGCGCGACTCAGTAAGCATGTCGAGCAGCATCTGCTTCGACAGAGTCAGCAGCTCGGCGATCCGCTCGTCGGCCAACGAATACAAGACTGACGATCCGTCGCGTCGCGAAACCACGAAACCGGAGCGCCGCAATACTCCGAGCTGCTGCGAAAGGTGCGATTGTTCGGCGTCAACGTCCTCAAGCAGATCGCCGACCGACCGCTCGCCGTCGATGAGTAGTTCGAGCAGGCGCACTCGTAGCGGATGACCGAGCGCCTTGAAGAACTCGGCTTTGAGTCGGGGGATATCTCTCACGGAACACGCGACGGTATCACAATAACGTCATATTGTAAAGTGCGCATATCACGGTTGACGATTGACTCGCTCCGCAAGTTCCACGATGATCCCCTCGGGGCCACGGATGTAACAGAGCCAGTACATGTCGCTGTAGTTCACCAGTTCGCCGACGAGTTCATAGCCACGATCCTTCACTCGGGCGACCGCTTCATGGATGTCATCAACCGCAAACAAAACGTGACGGATCCCCGGCGCGTTGGACGGCTCTTCGCGAATCTCACCGGCATATGCCGGCGAGTTGAACGTGCAGAGCTCAAGCTTCGCCTGCCCGCCGGGGGTCTGCAGGATCACGACGTCGGACTGCGCGCCCTCAAGGCCGACGATTCGATCGACCTGCTCGCCGCCAACTGAAGTCTTCCCTTCGATTTCTAGTCCGAGCGCAAGGAAGAACTCCGTCGCGGCCGGCAGGTCTTTCACCACGACGCCGACATGTTCCAAGTGCAGGACGGCCACGAGGCCGATCGTAACCGAGACCGTGGAATAATCGCCTGGCATGTCAGAGACGATCACAGACTTTCTGGTCGACCGCGAAGACCTCGCGAGCACCGACGTCGGCACGCGGCCGGTGCCG
>JBOGYW010000078.1:0-11686 GCA_050696815.1 Solirubrobacterales bacterium
TGTCCGGGTCAGCTTTGTTGAACTCGGCGGCGGTGCAGCCGACCGGTCCGAGGTCCTTGCCGAGTGCCGGGTTGATCTCGAAGCCGTCGGGCATCACCACGTCGGAGGTCTTGAAGTACGACGAGTCCTTCTCGTTCGGCTCCGTGACGGCGTTGTGCACCGTCACCGAGACGCCGACCGGCTCACCGGCCTTGCTCGACGTGGTGCTGAACTGCACGGTTGGTTCGTACGGCGCAAGATCTGTGCAGTCCGGCGTGATCGTGTTGGTCGCGACGGTCCTGTAGTCCTTGCCGTCGATCGTCTTGTCGGTGTTCGTATTGCTGCCGTAGGAGCGCGCGTAGGCCTTGCCGCTCCAGCCGTCGCAGCGCGTCGGGTTGGTCAGGAAGTTCGTGCCGTCGGGCGCTTTGCGATTGAGCAGCATGTCCATCCTGCTGATCGTGATCGGTACGCCGCTGGTGTTCGGGATGTCCTCGAGCACGACGACGCGCAGGCCGTAGTCCTTGCCCGCGTCGATCCGCGTGCGCACTGTGATCTTCATCGTCAGGTTGATGCCGAGAAACGCCACTGGGAGGCCTGCCGGCGGTGCGATGTAGAGGCCGAGGTAGGCCGGCACTTCAGGCGCCGCCGCCGGGCGGTTCTTCAACTCGTAGAAGGTTCCGTTGACGACGATCGGCACACTCAGCAGGCCGAGGACCGGCACGTTCGCGGTCACCGCGATCGTGCCGACCTTGGCCGATGCCGGACAGGCGCTGTAGTCCTTCGTGGGGGCCGTGTAATCGACCGTACAGCGATCGCCCTCCGGCACCGCGCGCGGGTTGCCGAGCGCGCCCGGCGGCAGGTCGACGACGAGGTTGCGGATCGACTCGGCGCCGCCGTCGCTGTAGCCATAGTCCAGCACGAGGTGCTGGTCCGAGTGCGCGCCGGCCGCGGTCGTCGTCGGCAGGCTCAATTGGGCCTGCGGCTGCACGTTCGCGGCTGCGCTGTTGGCGATTGCGAGGCCCGCCAGCAGCACAACGCAGAGAGCCCGTAAGTAAGTGTCGATCCTTGACATGTTGTCCCCTAAGCAAATAAGACAGGTGCGTCTACCAACTAGTACGTTCCCGTTTTCGCCTCGACTCACACGTCTGCGGTAGAAATATTTGAATTATTGTGAACTAATTCCCATTCGCTGTGAAATCTGGCGCGCCGCCTAGTCTTTGAGCATGAGTTCGATCTTTCGTTATGTGGCGCTGGGCGATTCGACGACCGAAGGTCTCGACGATCCGTATCCCGGCTCCGAGGTCTACCGTGGCTTTGCCGACCGGCTCGCTGAGCGGCTGGCGCGGCTAAACCCCGATTTCCGCTACGCAAATCTCGCCGTACGCGGCCGCCTGATGCGCGGCATCCGCGAGGAGCAGCTCGAGCCGGCGTTGGCGATGAATCCCGACCTGGCGTCGATCATCGGTGGCGTCAACGACATCCTGCGGCCGAAGGTCGACATCGACGAGCTGGGCAGCCAGATGGAGGAGATGCAGCGCGCGCTGGTCGACCAGGGCGCGACCGTGATTGGAATGACCTTGCCGGATCTCAGCGACTCGATGGGCGTCGCGAAGATCGTCAGCCAGCGGCTCGAGCACTACAACCAAGCGATGCGCGAAGCCGCTCAGCGTAGCGGTGCGCTTTTGATCGACATCGCGCGCCAGGCCGGCGCCTACGACCCCGCGTGCTGGAGCATCGACCGCCTGCACGCCAACTCGAAGGGCCACGAGCTGATCGCGCTGGCTGCCGCCGACGGCCTCGAACTGCCGGGAGCCTCCGAAGAGCTCGCGGCGATCCTGGCGCCGCCGCTGCCGGTCGTTGAGAAGCAGCCGCGCCTGCGCGCGATCGCGCACGAGACGGCTTGGGTTTGGACGCACCTGCGGCCGTGGATCATGCGCCGCCTGCGCGGGCAGTCGTCCGGTGACGGCATCAGCGCGAAGCGTCCCGAGCTTTTGCCGGTCGGTTCCGAGCTTTCGCCGGTCGAGTAGCGCGATGCGCCGCGCGGTCTGGTTCTCGCTGGCCGCCCTGCTGGGACTTGCGCTTACGCTCGCGTCGGTCGACGCGAAGCCGCTCAAGCGTGCACCGCGCTGTCCGATCTTTCCCGCCGACAACGCCTGGAACCAGCGCGTCGATGCGCTGCCGGTGGTATCTGACAGCGACACGCTGATCGGCTCGATCGGCGCCGACGCGCACGCGCACCCCGACTTCGGCTCCGGCAAGTACGACGGCGCGCCGATCGGTATTCCTTACGTCGTCGTCAGCAAGCACCAGAAGCGCGTAAGGGTCAAGTTCGACTACGCCGACGAATCCGACGGCTCGCGCTATCCAATCCCGAAGAAGGCGCCGATCGAGGGCGGCCGCAAGTCCGACGGCGACCGCCACGTGATCGTCGTCGACCGCTCGCGCTGCAAGCTCTACGAGCTCTACTCGGCATACCCGAAGCGCGGCGGGCGCAGCTGGCGCGCAGGTTCCGGCGCGATCTGGAGTCTGAAATCGAACCGGTTGCGGCCGAGCGGCTGGACCAGCGCCGACGCGGCAGGCCTGCCGATCCTGCCCGGCCTCGCCCGCTACGAAGAGGCGGCGACCGGCGAGATCGACCACGCGCTGCGCTTCACAGCGCCGCGCACGCGCAAGCAGTTCGTCTATCCGGCGCGCCACTTCGCAAGCAGCGACGACGACCCGGCGCTGCCGCCGATGGGCCTGCGCATCCGCCTGAAGGCCAGCGTCGACATCGCGAGCTTCCCGAAGCAGACCCGCGTCGTGCTGACGGCGCTGCGTCGCTACGGCGCGATTCTCGCCGACAACGGCTCGCCGTTCTACTTCTCGGGCGCGCCGAGCAGTGGCTGGAACAACGACGACCTGCACTCGCTGCAACAGCTCGGCGGCAGCGATTTCGAGGTCGTCGACACGGCTTCACTGCCGCAGCCCGGCCGCTGACCGCTACTGCGGGTGGACCGTCTCGCCGCTGCGCAGCATCGCCATGAACTTGGCGAGCCGGCGCTCGCGCGTTTCGGGCTTCTTCGCCTCGTTGAGGCGGTAGGTGATCGAGTAGCGGTTCTGGCTGCTGAGGGTCTTGAAGAACGCCGCGGCGGCGGGGTCGGCGTCCAGCTCGCGCTGAAGATCCTCCGGGATCGTGGAAGTGCGCGCGCCTGCGTAGGCGGCCTCCCAGCGGCCGTCTTGCTGCGCCCGGTCGATTTCTGCCTGCCCTGACGGGCGCATCCGGCCGGCATCGATCAGCGCGAGCACCTTGTCGCGGTTGATCTGCGACCAAGGCGAACGCGCGCGGCGCGGGGTGAATCGCTGCAGGAAATAGGTCTCGTCGTGCGCACGGCGCTGCCCGTCGATCCAGCCGAAACAGAGCGCGACGTCGAGCGCCTGTGCGTGGCTGACGCTCGCGACGCCGGTGCTCTTTTTGGCGACCGCGATCCAGACCCCGGCCGCACTCTCGAAGTTGGCGTCAAGCCACGTTTCGAACGCGTCGGCGTCCGTGAACGTCGTGACCGGCAGCGCGTCTGGCGAGGGAATCTTCAAGGCGAATCGAGTATGCCAAATCGCTTGCGCCTGGACGTTCATTCAAGTCGCGCGGCGCTACGGCCGTAACGTTGTTTATGGAAACCCTGCGTGGGGCGGGGTTCCATTGCTCCGCATGATTTCGCTTGATGCCAAAAGGATTTGGTTCGCCGCAGCCGCGCTGCTCGTCGCCGTGTTTGCCGCGATCTCGCTGATCGACGCAGCTAGTGCGCGCGCGAACGTGCAGGCGACTGTCGCACAGCCTTACGTGAGCGACTACCAATCACGCGACTACTGGTGCGATGACTGGAACGAGGTCGACTGGGACGACTGCGACGAAGACCCTGGTCCGACTGCCCCGACCGGTCCGCCCGAGCCACAGTGGCCGGAGGAGCCGACGGCCCCGACCGGTCCGACCGAGCCGCCCGTGACCTACTGGCCGGCCCCGCCGCGTGGCGCGGTCGCCAAGCTGCGTGCAAACGGCCGTACCGCGGTCGCGCCGAAGTCGGCCCCGCCGCCGGTCAAGAAGATGATCAAGGCCGCCAACAGCATCACGCGCAAGCCGTACAAATGGGGCGGTGGCCACGGCACATGGCACGACCGCGGCTACGACTGCTCCGGTTCGGTCAGCTACGTGTTGCACTCAACCGGGCTGCTCGACTGGTCGCTGGTCTCCGGTGACCTCGCGAAGTGGGGCCTCAAGGGCCAGGGCCGCTGGGTGCAGATCTACGCCAACAGCGGCCACGTCTTTATGGTGATCGCCGGACTGCGCTTCGACACCTCGGGCGCCGGCGAGAGCGGTCCGCGCTGGCGCGTCGAGCCACGCTTCACGAAGAGCTTCAAGCTGCGCCATCCCGCCGGGCTGTAGTGTCAGCGCTTTGCGTATTTAACTCTTAGGGGAGCGCTTCATATGGACGGACTGATGCAGGACTACCCCCTGCTCGTAAGTCACATCGCAGAGCACGCTGAGCGGGTGTATCCCGACCGCGAGATCACCAGCAACACGCTTGACGGGATCAAGCGCAGCAGCTACGCCGAAGTGATCGCACGTGCGCGCCGGCTTGCCAGCGCGCTCGAGAAGCGGGGCATCAAGCCTGGCGACCGCGTCGCCACCTTTGCCTGGAACTCCGCGCATCACCTTGAGCTCTACTTCGCCGTGCCCGCGATGGGCGCCGTGCTGCACACGATCAATATTCGCCTGTTCGAAGAGGACCTGCGCTACATCGTCGACCACGCCGGTGACAAGATGATCTTCCTCGACAGCTCGCTTTCCGGGATGATGCCGCAGTTCGATCCGACCAGCGAAGGTGACATCACCGAAGTCGTTATGAGCGACGGCGCGCCGAGCGAGCGCGCAGGCGCCCTCGACTACGAAGAGCTGATCGCAAGCGGCGACCCCGAGTATGAGTTCCCGAAGTTCGACGAGAACGCCGCCGCGGCGATGTGTTACACGAGCGGCACGACCGGGCGCCCGAAGGGCGTGCTCTACTCGCACCGCTCGACGGTGCTGCACGCGCTGGCCGTCGGGCTGCCGAACCAGAACAACGTCAAGGAGCGCGACTCGATCCTGCCGCTCGTGCCGATGTTCCACGTCAACGCTTGGGGCTTCCCATACGCCTGCGCATTGAACGGCGCACGTCAGGTCTTCGCCGGTCCGAAGATGGACCCGCAGAGCATCGCCGACCTGATCGTCAATGAAGATGTCAACCGGGCGGCCGGCGTTCCGACGATCTGGCACGGCATCCTTCAGCTCGACCCGGCGCCCGACTTCTCGCACGTCGAGGAGTTCATGGGCGGCGGCGCCGCGGTGCCCGAGTCGTTGATGCGCGCCTACGACGAGAAGTTCGGCGTGCCGCTGCTGCAGGGCTGGGGCATGACCGAGACGAGTCCGCTCGGTCTGGTCAGTCGCCTGCCTCACGACATGGACGAGCGCACCAGCGACGACGCTTACTTCTTCCGCACGGCGCAGGGCCGCCCGCTGCCGCTGGTCGAGATCCGCCTCGACGAGGAGGCCGGCGGTGAGGTGCAGATCAGCGGTCCGTGGATCGCCAGCGAGTACTACAACGACCCGGAGCCGGGCGAGAAGTTCACCGACGACGGCTGGCTGCGCACCGGCGACGTCGCGAAGCTGGAAGACAGGTCGTTCATCCGCCTGGTCGATCGCACGAAGGACCTGGTCAAGAGCGGCGGCGAGTGGATCTCGTCGGTCGAGCTCGAGAACGAGATCATGGCCCACCCCGAGGTGATGGAAGCAGCGGTGATCGCCGTGCCCGACGAGAAGTGGGACGAGCGGCCGTGCGCCTGCGTCGTGCTCGCCGAGGGTTCAGACGTCGACGCCGACGGCATCCGCGAATTCCTCGAGCCGCGCGTCGCCAAGTGGTGGCTTCCCGAGCGGGTCGAGTTCATCGCGGAAGTGCCGAAGACGTCGGTCGGCAAGTTCGACAAAAAAGTGCTGCGCAAGCAGTTCTCCTAGAACAGCACCCCCAGTAGAGCGGCACCGGCCATCGCCTGTTCGCCCTTCGCGTTCGGGTGTGCCGGGGCGGCCGGGTTGACCGGCACCAGCGGCTCGACCCAGCGCACGTCGGGCGTCTGGCAGGCGTCGTGGCCGACCGACAGCGCGTACGAGTTGCCGTAGCCGGCTCCGTTGGCACGCGCGACCGTGCGCAACATGTCGTTGAGGTACCGCTCAACGCCGTCGAGGTACGCGGTGTCACTTGGGGTGAACGGAATCTGTGGCCAGCAGCCCGGGCTGTTCGGTGGCAGGATGTCCGGGTAACCGACGACGACGATCCGCGCGTGCGGCGACTTGGCCTTGATGCCGTCGAGCACCGCCTTGACCTTCGGCGCCGTCGCGTCGACGCGCTGGCGCAGCGCGTCGCCGCTCGCGGTGACGTAGAGGTTCTGGCACGGCTGGCCGACCGGCACTGGCGAGATGCAGCTGGCGATGATCGAGCTGAAGCCGATGTCGTTTCCGCCGATCGTCAATGACACTGCGACGGTCTTCGTGGTCACCGCGTTGAGTTGTGGCGGGTTGATGCCGGCGGCGGTCGTCTGCGGCGTGAACATGTCGTTGGTGCGTGCGCCGGAACAGCTCACGTCGGTGAGATCGATCAGGCTGCTGATCGCCGCGATGTCGTGCGGATAGTTGTGGTCGGACTGCGCACAGCCCGGCGGGGTGTCGACGGCGATCTGATTCGGGATCAACGGGCCGGCGGCATACGAATCGCCGAGCGCGACGTAGTCGATCTTCGGATGGGCGCCCGCGGCCGGCGCCCATGCGAGCGCGGCCGTGGCGATGATGACGAGGCTCGCGAGCAGAGCGAGCAGCGGAGTTGAAACGCGTGGGTGAGTGCGCGCGGGTTCCATGTGTGTTCCTCCCCTGGAAGATGTCTGCCCGGCAGGAGCCGGGCCTTGGCAATCCTCCCAAAACTCTGCGAGCTACGCCGCAGAGCAGGTCCATCGTTAGTTAACAAAATGCTAAATATTGCGCACGCGAAATACTTGCGTCTGCGATATAATTGCTTGCATGAATGTCATTACGCAGTCCCCCAAGACCGTTTCCGAGCAGCTGATCGCCGTCGTCCACTCGATGATGAAGAGCAGCCAGGGACCGATCCTCGAGCTCACGACGAAGTACGACCTGACGCTGTCGCAGCTGAAGATCTTGATGATCCTCGCCAACAGCGACGAGCCGCTGGCGTTGCACGAGATCGGTGGGGCGAGTGGCCTGTCGCTGCCCGCCGCCGGCCGTGCCGTCGACGCTTTGCTGCGCAATGACCTCGTATCGCGCACCGAGGATCCGGCCGACCGCCGGGTCAAGCGAGTGGCGCTGACCGCGAACGGCGACGAGGCGACGAGTCGCGTCGCCGATGCCCGCCTGGCCGCGGTCGAGGCCGCGGTCAAGCAGCTCAGCGACGACCAGCGCAGCGCGCTGGGCGAAGCGCTGGCGCCGCTGATCGCGACCATCCCCCAACCCGACTGCAAGGAGGCAAGCCAATGAGCGATGCCATCGCAGCCGCCGTGCCGGAGAAGCTCTTCGACCGCCGGCTGATCCAAATCTCTGCGGTCGTCGTGCTCGGCATCATCATGTCGATCCTTGACACGACGATCGTCAACGTCGCGATCGACACGCTGTCGCGCGACTTCCACACCTCCCTTTCAACGATCTCCTGGGTCTCGACGGGCTATCTGTTGGCGCTCGCCAGCGTGATCCCGCTGACCGGCTGGGCCGCCGACCGCTTCGGCACGAAGCGGCTGTTCATGCTCTCGATCCTGTTGTTCCTTGTTGGTAGCGCCCTCGCCGGCGCCGCTTGGTCCGCAGGCTCGTTGATCGCGTTCCGCGTGCTCCAGGGCATCGGCGGCGGCATGATCATGCCGGCCGGTATGACGATCCTCACCCAGGCGGCGGGCCCGCAGCGCGTCGGCCGGATGATGGGCGTGATCGGCGTGCCGATGCTGCTCGCACCGATCGTCGGTCCGATCCTCGGCGGCTGGCTGGTCGACGACGTCTCCTGGCGCTGGATTTTCTACGTCAACATCCCGATCGGCATGGTCGCGCTGACACTGGCGCAGCGGTTCCTTGATCGCGACGAACCGAAGCCGTCCGAGAAGCTGGACTGGCGCGGTCTCGCGCTGCTCTCGCCGGGTGTCGCACTGTTCGTCTACGGCCTCGCCGAGACCGGCCCGGTCGGCGGCTTCAACTCCTGGAAGGTGATCGCGCCGATGGTCGCGGGCGCCTTGCTGGTCGGTGCGTTCATCGCGCACGCGCTGCGCGACGCGCAGCCGCTGCTGGACGTCAGGCTGTTCAAGCAGAAGATCATGGCCGCCGCATCGCTGACGACGTTCACGCTCGCCGCCGCCTTCTTCGGCGCGATGCTGCTGATGCCGCTGTACTACCAAGTGGTGCGCGGCGAGTCGGCGCTGCAGGCCGGTCTGTTGATCGCGCCACAGGGTCTCGGCGCCGCCGTGATGATGCCGATCGCCGGCAAGATCACCGACCGCTTCGGCGCCGGGCGGATCGTGCCGTTCGGATTGGTGGCGATCGCCGCGGGCATGCTCTCGCTGACACAGATCGCGGCCGACACCTCGTACACCCAGCTGGCGATCACGCTGTTCGTGCTCGGCCTCGGCATGGGCGCGACGATGATGCCGGCGATGTCGGCGGCGTTCAGCACGATGACGCGTGCGGCGGTGCCGCGCGCGACCTCGGCGCTCAACGTCGTGCAGCGCGTCGGCGGTTCGATCGGCGTCGCGCTGCTGTCGGTCGTGCTGACCCACCAGCTGACCGCCAACCTGCCGGGCGCCGGTGGCCTTGAAGCCGCTCAGTCGGTCACGCCGGCGATGCATCAGATGCTCGCTCCGGCGATGGCCGAGTCGTTCGGCAACACCTACTGGTGGGGCCTCGGGCTGATCGCCCTGGCCTTCATCCCGTCGCTGTTCCTGCCGCGGCACGGGTCCGAAGAGCAGATCGAAATCATGCGTGCCAGCGAGCAGCGTGCCGCCGAAATCGGCGACGTCGCGCTCGCGGAGTTCTAACAACGCGTTCACCCCAGGATCCCCCATCCGCGAAAAAGCCGCCCATTTGGGCGGCTTTTTTGTGCCCGAAAACGCGTGAAGCAGAGTTGGACGAATTTCAATAATGTGCAGGTGGGAGAGGGACTTTGCATTTTCATACCCCTCAAGCTGGGCGCCCTGCCGCTTGTCGGTACAGAACGGCGGCACTGCGCGATTTCACCCCCGGAAAGCCGAGGTCGACGAAATGTCGCTAAAGAGATTCCTGATCGCAGCCGTGCTCGCGCTGGCGATCGGCGCCGTCGCAGCTGGCTGCGGCAGTGACAACAACAGCAGCAGCGGTAGCTCGAGTGGAGGCGGTGGCACGATCGCGTTGCTCCTGCCCGAGTCGAAAACCGCTCGCTACGAAACGCAGGACAAGCCGCAGTTCGAGAAAAAGGTCAAAGAGCTTTGCAGTGACTGCAAAGTGATCTACAGCAACGCCGACCAAGATGCCGCGAAGCAGCAGCAGCAGGCGGAGGCGGCGCTGACGCAGGGCGCCAAAGTGATGGTGCTCGACCCCGTCGACGCGGCGTCGGCGGCTTCGATCGTGAAGCAGGCGAATGCCAAGAACGTGCCGGTCATCAGTTACGACCGCCTCGTCAGCAACGCCGATGTCAACTACTACATCTCGTACGACAACGAGAAAGTCGGAAAGCTGCAGGCCACGAGCCTGAAGGACAAGATGGGCAACAAGGGCACGATCGTGATGATCAACGGTGCGCCCACCGACAACAACGCGAAGCTGTTCAAGAAGGGCGCGCACAGCGTGTTCGACAGCAGCAACATCAAGATCGGCAAGGAGTACGACACGCCGGACTGGTCGCCCGACAAGGCGCAGAGTGAGATGCAGCAAGCAATCACGGCGCTCGGCGACAACGGCTTCCAAGGCGTCTACGCCGCCAACGACGGAACCGCCGGTGGCGCGATCGCCGCGATGAAGTCGGCCGGCATCAAGCCGAACGATCGTCCGACGACCGGTCAGGACGCCGAGCTAGCCGCGATCCAGCGGATCCTCGCCGGCGAGCAGTACATGACGATCTACAAGGCGATCGTTCCGGAGGCCGGTGCGGCGGCGCAGATCGCAGTCGCCCTGGTGAAGGGCGAAACGCCGGACAAGTCACTCGTCACCGGCACCACCAACAACGGAACGAAGGACGTCGACTCGGTGATCTTCGATCCGGTCGTGGTGACGAAGGACAACGTCAACGACACGATCGTCAAGGACGGTTACTGGACCGCGGCCCAGATCTGTACGTCGGCATACGCGGCCGACTGCAAGGCGGCCGGCATCCAGTGAGCGGGCCGGGATCAAACGGATCCCTGCTCGCGCTGCGTGGCGTCAGCAAGCGCTTCGGCGCTGTGCAGGCGCTGCGCGGCCTCGACTTCGAGGTGAACGCGGGGGAGGTGGTCGGGCTTGTCGGCGACAACGGCGCCGGCAAGTCCACCCTCGTGAAGACGCTCTCCGGTATCTACATGCCGGACGAAGGGCAGTTCTTCTTCGAGGGAAAGCCGGTTTCGATCGCCGGGCCGCATGACGCTGCTGCGCTCGGCATCGCGACCGTCTACCAGGACCTCGCGCTCTGCGACAACCTCGACGTCGTCAACAACCTGTTTCTGGGGAAGGAGATCATCTCGTCGGGCGTCGGCTCGTTCACCCGCACGCTCGACGAGACGGCTATGGAGCACCGCTCGCACGAGCTGCTCGATCAGCTGGCGGTCTCGATCCCGAACGTACGGCTCGAGGTCGGCACACTGTCCGGCGGCCAGCGGCAGCAGGTCGCGGTCGCACGCTCGCTGCTCGGCGAGCCGAAGGTCGTGATGCTCGACGAGCCGACCGCGGCGCTCGGCGTGGCGCAGACCGCGCAGGTGTTGCAGCTGATCAAGCGGCTGCGCGAGCGCGGGCTCGGCGTCGTCGTGATCAGCCATAACATGGCCGACGTGTTCGAGGTCGCCGACCGCATCTACGTGATGCGCCTCGGCGCCGAGGCCGGCAACTTCCCGGTCGGCGCGACCGACCGTGACGCGGTCGTTGCCGCGATCACCGGCTCGAACATCGAGAACGGGAGCAGGTCGTGAACGACACAGGCCAACACACCGGACCGCTGCCCGGCGGCAAGACCTCCGAGCACCCGGCGGTCCAGGACACGAAGCCGAACATCGTCAAGCGCGTACTGCAGGGCGACCTCGCTTCGCTGCGCGTGGTGCTGGTGCTGGCGGTCATCTGGATCATCTTCCAGTCGCAGAACGAACGCTTTCTCTCCGCGACCAACCTGACGAACCTGATGTTGCAGATCACGGCCGTGGGCCTGATCTCGGTCGGCGTCGTGTACGTGCTGCTGCTCGGCGAGGTCGACCTCTCGGTCGGCGCGGTCAGCGGACTGGCGGCCGCGGTGATGGCGGTGCTCAACGTCAAGCACGGCTGGAACCCGTATCTCTCGATCGCCGCCGGCATCGCCACGGGACTGCTCATCGGGCTGTCCCAGGGCGGCCTGGCCGTCGGCTTCGGGATTCCGCCGTTCGTGATCACGCTGGCCGGTCTGCTCGCGTGGCAGGGCGCGCTGCTTTACGTGCTCGGTGACACGGGCACGGTCAACCTGACCAACGA
>JBOGYW010000079.1:0-11260 GCA_050696815.1 Solirubrobacterales bacterium
ACGGCTGGGTGCTGCACGCATAGGCTCTACCGATGCCTACGAACCTGACTTTCTACTACGACATCGGCTCGCCCTACTCGTGGGTGATCGCCGAGCGCATCGCTCAGTCGCTGCCGGCGGCCGAGTGGCAGCCGGTGCTGCAGCCGGACGTCGACGACGGCCCGCTGTGGGACGGCGACGAAGAGAAGATCTACGACTACGCGCAGAAGTTCGGCCTGATCGAGCCGCGCTTCAACGAAGACCGCATGAACCTGACGATCGCCGACACGCGCAAGATGATGCTCGCGTCGACCTACGCCAAATCGATCGGCCGGACTGTCGCCTTCAGCCTTGCTGCCTTCCGCCAGGTCTTCAACGCCGCCAAGCCGGTCGACGAGGAGGACACGATCCTGCTCGCCGCTGCCGCCTGTGAGATGCATCCGCGCGCGGTGCTGCAGGCGCTCGAGACCAAATCGGTCGCCGAATCGCTTGCGACCGCCGGAGCCGACCTCCGCGAGCGTGTCGGCGGGCGTACCGAGCTGCCGACGATCGTCGGCGACGACGGCCTGCACCTGTTCGAGAGCGAGCTGTTCTCTGCGGCGCTGGCCGAGTTCGCGTCGCTGGGCTGACGAATAGGGTGGGAAGCATGGAGTCCTCACCGCGCTTCCAGCCCGACCACATGCTGCCGGACGCCGAGCGCGGCAAGGCGCTGCTGTACCGCATGCTGCTGATCCGGCGGTTCGAGGAGCGCGCCGGCGAGATGTACGCGCGCGCGAAGATCGGCGGCTTCCTGCACCTCTGCATCGGCGAGGAGGCGACGGTGGTGGGCACCGCCGCGGCGATGCGCACGAGCGACTATTTGATCTCGACCTATCGCGAGCACGGCCAGGTCCTCGCCCGCGGCACCGAGCCGAAGTACGTGATGGCCGAGCTGTTCGGCAAGACGACCGGCGTTTCGAAGGGCCGCGGCGGCTCGATGCACATGTTCGACGCCGAGCGCCGCTTCATGGGCGGCTACGGAATCGTCGGCGGCAACCTGCCAATCGCTGCCGGCCTCGCGCTCGCCAACACCTACCGCGGCACCGACGAGGCGGTCGTGTGCATGCTCGGCGACGGCGCCTCGAACCAGGGCACGTTCGGCGAGACGCTCAACCTCGCGGCGCTGTGGAACCTGCCGGTCGTGTTCATCATCGTCAACAATCAGTTCGGCATGGGCACCAGCCTCGCGCGCCACTCCGCGCAGACCGACCTGTCGGCGAAGGGCGAGGGCTACGGCGTGCCCGGCATGCGCTGCGACGGCATGGACGTGCTCGACGTCGAGGCCTCTGTGAAGACGGCGCTCGAGCTGGCGCGCAGCGAGCGCAAGCCGGTGCTGATCGAGGCCGTCACCTACCGCTTCCGCGGCCACTCGATGGCCGACCCCGAGGACTACCGCACTGAGGACGAGGTCGCCCAGTGGCGCGAGCGCGATCCGATCATGCAGTTCGCCAACCGGCTGATCAAGGGCGGGGCGATCAGCGGCGGCGACGCCGAGACGCTCGACCGCCAGGCGCTCGCCGAGGTCGACTCGGCCGTGACGTTCGCCGACCAGTCGCCGTTTCCCGAGCTCAGCGCGCTGTACGAAGACGTCTACGTGCTCGGCGACCAGCTGCGCGGCTGGTACTCGGTCGACACGCGCTCGCCCGGCGCCCAGCGTGGCGAACGGATCGCCGGCGATGCTGAGCTGCAGCGGATCGCCGAGGCCGGCGCCGCCAGCGACGAGGATCAGTGGGGCGACGCCGGGCTGATGCGCGAAGGCGAGGCGCGTGGCACGCCGGGTGGCCTGCCGCCGCTGCCGATGCCGCCGCAGGAGGAGTCCTGATGGCCGAGATGCGCTACCGCGAAGCGCTCAACCTCGCGCTGCGCGAGGAGCTGCGGCGCGACCCTGACGTCTTTCTGATGGGCGAGGACATCGGCGTCTTCAACGGCGCCTTCAAGGTCACCGAAGGGCTGCTCGAAGAGTTCGGTGAGAAGCGCGTGCGCGACACCCCGATCTCCGAGAACACGATCGTCGGCATGGGCCTGGGTGCGGCGATGGCCGGCCTGCGCCCGGTAGTCGAACTGATGACGATCAACTTCTCGCTACTGGCGATGGACCAGATCATTAACCACATGGCGCCGATCCACTACATGTTCGGCGGCCAGGCGAAGGCGCCGATGGTCGTGCGTATGCCGCAGGGCGCCGGCCACCAGCTCGCCGCCACGCACTCACATAGTTTCGAGGCCTTCTTCCTGCACGCGCCGGGGCTGCTGGTCGCGACGCCGTCCACGCCGGCCGACGCGAAGGGCCTGTTGAAGGCGGCGATCCGCGACGACAACCCGGTCGTCTTCATCGAGCACGAGACGCTCTACGGGATGACCGGCGAGGTGCCGGAGGACCCTGAGTTCGTCGTGCCGTTCGGCCAGGCCGAGGTGCGGCGCGAGGGCGAGGACGTGACGATCGTCGGCATCTCGCGCATGGCGGTGACGGCGATGCAGGCGGCCGAGCAGCTCGCGGAGCTGGAGGTCTCGGCCGAGGTGATCGACCCGCGCACACTGCGCCCGCTTGACCTCGACACGATCCTCCGCTCGGTGCAGAAGACGAACAAAGTCGTCGTCGTCGAGGAGGGCTGGCCGCACGGCGGCGTCGGCGCGAACATCACGGCCTTGATCCAGGAGCAGGCGTTCGACTATCTCGACGCGCCGATCCAGCGCGTGTCCGGCGCAGACGTGCCGATGCCCTACTCCAAGCCCCTCGAGCAGGCCGCATTTCCGCATGCAGAAAACATTGTCGCGGCGGCGATGGCGACCCTCGATACAGGGGATCGCGTGTGACGGTTGAACGAGACTCCTAAGTAGCCATTCCGGCGCGGGCTGCAGCGCGCGCTGGGACAATCGAGTGAATGTACGTAGGTTGTGGTTTAGATGAGTGACATCGTGATGCCGCGACTCTCCGATTCGATGACGGAGGGGACTGTCGTGCGCTGGCTCAAGCAGCCGGGCGAGCACGTCGCGCGCGGTGAGCCGATCGTCGAGATCGAGACCGACAAGGCGACGATCACCTACGAGTCCGATGTCGAAGGCGTCGTCGTACAGATTCTCGTCGGCGAAGGCCAGACCGTCGAGGTCGGAACGCAGATCGCCCTGTTGCAGGACGCCGCTGAGGCCGCCTTCGCGCCGCCGCAGCAACAGCCACCACCACCGCTCGCGGTGCCGGCCCCCGCGCCGCTGCCGATGCCGCAGGAGACCGGCGAGTACGGCTACGCCCAGCAGACGGGCGAGGAGCCGGCGTTGCAACCCCCGTCACAGCCGCCGCCGCAGCAGACCACGGCCGAGCACGCCGCCGCCGCGGCCGGCTTCGATCCGAACGCAGTTTCTTACGCCAACGAAGAGCAGGTCCCGGCCGAGCCCGGCGACGCTCACGGCCGTGTTAAGGCCTCGCCGATCGCGCGGCGGCTTGCGCGCAAGCTCGGGGTCGACCTCGAACGCGTCGAAGGCACCGGACCGGGCGGCCGGGTCGTGAAGGAAGACGTCGAGGCCGCCGCCAACGCCGCGGCCGCCGCTCCGGCGATGACGGCCGCGCCGATCCATGCGCCCGCGCCCGACGAGCCTGTGTTCACGCCGTACCAAGAGGAACAGCAGTTTGCGGCGCCGCCTGCCGGGGCCGCGCCGATCGCGCCGCCACCACAACCGCCGATGCCTCAACCGCCGCAGCCCGTGTATCCGCAGCAGCCGTACCCGCCGCAGCCGCAGCAGCCGTTTCCCGGCCCGCCGCCGTTCGTCGCGGGCATGACCGGCGGCTTTCCCGCGGTGCCACAGCAGCAACCGCCGCAGCAGCCGCCGGTTCAGACGCAACAGCAGACCAGCGAGCAGCCCGCCGCCGGCACGGCCACCCGCGGCACCTCGACCCCGAGCGAGCTGACCACCGCGCAGCAGACCGTCGCCCGGCGGATGGCAGAGTCGAAGGCGACCGCGCCGGAGTTCTTCGTGGAGACCGACGTCGACATGACCAACGCGGTCAGCTACCGCGAGCAGCTGCGCAACGCGATAAGCCCGGTGCCGTCCTTCAACGACTTCGTGATCAAGGCGTCCGCCCAGGCGCTGCGCCAGTACCCGAAGGTCAACGGTGCCTACAAAGACGGCCACTTCGAGCAGTACTCCGACGTCAACGTCGGCGTCGTCGTCTCCGCCGACGATCTGCTCGCGGTGCCGACGCTGTTCAACGTCGACCAGAAGGGCCTCGCGCAGATCGCGCGCGAATCGATCGAGCTGGCCGACGCGGTACGAACACGCTCGATCCAGCCTTCGCAGCTCTCCGGCGGCACGTTCAGTATCTCGAACCTCGGAATGTACGGCGTCGACCGCTTCACCGCGATCCTCAACCCGCCGCAGGCGGCGATCCTGGCGGTCGGCGCGATCAACCGCGAAGCCGTGATCGCGGAAGACGGCATGTCGCTGGTCGTGCGCCAGATGATGACCGTCACGCTCACCTGCGACCACCGCATCCTCTACGGCGCCGAAGCCGCCGAATTCCTGGGTGCGATCAAGGCTTGGCTCGAAAGCCCGCAGCTCTTGCCGGTTTAGCCGGCATGCGCCATACTCTCCACAGCGCGTGGAGGCCCCCCTCGCGAACGACAGGATGTTTTCGCGAAGGACATTGATTCTCTTGGCAGCCGCGTGCGCGCTGCTCTGCTCCGCCACCCCGGCCGGCGCCGTCTCGCCGCGCGAGCTCACGGGTGTCAACTTCGAAGGGCGCATTCAGCCGGTGGTCGCCGACGGCTTCATCTACTCGGCCGACGGCGACAGCTACGCATCGCCGGAGCAGAGCATCGCGGTCTCCAAGACCGACCTGCTCACAGGCGTGAAGACCGTTGCATTCAGAATGCGCCGGGGCAGGGACCTGACCGGGCTCCAAGCGAGCGGCAGCATGCTGGCGTATTCATTCAGCTATCCGAGCAAGCGTGGCTTCCGCTCGAAGGTCGTAGTGCGCAGGCCCGATGGCAGCGAGAGCGTGGTTGCGAGTGCTATCGCGCATGTCACCAAGCACAGCAAGCATCGCTGCGGACGCTACGTCGCAATCGCCGCCGTCTCCGACACGGGCGCGGCGGCGTGGCAGCGAATAGCGTTATCCCAGTCGGCGAAGCATCCGCGCTGTAACGACTATCGCGGCATGCGGTTCAAGGTCAAGCACGAAGTCCGCAAAGCTGGCGGGGTGGTGCGCGCTCTGTTGGGTTGGCGTCGCCTCACGCTGAGCGAGTGGTTCTACTGGGCCGACTCAGGCAATAGCCAAGTGTCGGGCCTGCAAGGTGACTATGCGCTCTTTTGGGAGCGCCGTGACCGGCTGCGCGAGATCAACTTCGTAACCGGCAAGGTCCGCGCGATCGCAGCGAACTCAGGCAGGAGAGTGGCGGACGCCGCCGCCGCGCTCGGCCCGAACGGCGAAGTGCTCGCAGCCCGTGAAAGCGGCCGCAACGGCAAGAGCATGCGCTCGATCTACCTTTACCCGGCGCCAGGCGCGCCGGGCGCCCCGCTACTGCTCGACACGCGCAGGGCGAGCCTCGGTTCGTCGGCCCAGTTCTGCGGCAGCCGGATCGTCGTGGCCGGCAACACTTACCATTCGTTCCAGGCTCAGCTGCGCGGCCTCGACGGTGCGGTCACCAGCGAACTTCTCGGCACCGGCAGCGCACCGTCGCCGGGCACTTTCTACCGCGCTGTGTGCAGCGGGACCACCTATGTCGTCAGCTACGCGGAGCGCACCGCGGGCGACACCAACTACGAAGGCGACGAGAGTCTCAAGGCGCTCGTCGTCGACCTGCCGTAGCCACTACTCGAACTTGTGCTCCGGCTTGTAGTCCGGGTGCCACTTCAGAAACTGTGCGGCGTTTGATGGGCCCGGCCCGTACTTGAGCACGATCATGTCGTTGTCGTGTGCGCGGATCAATACGCACCAGCCCTTGTGCTTGTCGCCGCCGGGGTCGGGCACGCAGGTGCGGTAGAGCGTCGAGCTCATCTTCCACGTGTCTGCCGCTCCGAGCACTGCTTGGTACTTCTGCGGTGCCTGCGACTCGACGGTATTGCGGACAGTTTTGGCGACTCCCTCCAGGCGTGAGGTCGGCGTCACGATCACGTCCGACGAAGCAAGCGAGATCGCCAGTAGCGCAACTGCGCCGATCGACATCAGAGTGCCGGCGATCCAGTCTTCCGCGACTCCGACGGCTTGCGGGTCGGCGTGTTCGGCACCGGCCTTGCCGCCGGTCGAGACCACGTACGGCGCGGCCCACGACGTCAGCACGTACGCCAGGAAGCAGTTGCCGGCCAGCGAAACGATCGTTGCGCCGATCCACGGGATGTCGCCGCTGCCGAACGGGTTCGAGTGCAGGATCACCGCGCAGACGACCGTGAAAACGGCGACCAGCACCGCGACCGTGCGGTTCGAGAAGGTCCGTCGCATCGCCGCTGATCTTAGGCGCCGCGAGTACGATCAACGGCATGAGCGCAGCTTCCGAGCTTTGGGTCACTCACCTCGGTCTGGTCGAATACGACGAAGCGCTCGACCTGCAGCACCGTCTGCGCGACGCGCGCGTCGCCGGCATCGTGCCCGACATCCTGCTGCTGCTCGAGCACCCGCCGGTCTACACGCGCGGCCGTCGCAGCGAGCCGGCCGAACTACCGATGGGCGAGCAGTGGTACGCCGAGCGCGGCATCGCGTTGCGCGACGCCGACCGCGGCGGCAAGATCACCTACCACGGACCCGGGCAGCTCGTCGGCTATCCGATTCTCGACACGGCGATCGTCGACCGCGACATCCCGCGGCTGGTCGGCACGATCGAGCGGGTGCTGATCGACGCGCTTGCCGACGAAGGCGTTGATGCGCGCCCGGACCCGGCGGGACGCGGCGTCTGGGCCGGAGACGGCAAGATCGGTTCGCTCGGCCTGCGTGTGACCCAGGGCGTTACGACTCACGGCTTTGCGGTCAACGTCGACAACGACCTGCAGCCGTTCACCTGGATCAAGCCGTGCGGGCTCGACGATGCCGCGAGCTCGATCGCCGAAGTGACCGGCGAAACCGGTCGCATGCGCTGCTTCAGCAGGCGCGTCGCCTACAAACTGGCGAGCGACCTCGGCCTGCGCCAGCGGCTGGTCAGCGCTGCGAGACTCCACGCAGCCGTCAACAATCTAGTGTTCGCCGCGTGACGGAAACAGCGATCGAACCTCGCGAGCACAAGACGCGCTCGCGCGCGAACCCGGGCGGAGTCAGCAAAGAAGCACTTGCGCAGGACCTCGGCGGCGGCGAAGTGCGCCCGTTCCGTGACCGCAAGCCCGAGTGGTTCAAGGTGCACTCGCCGGGCGGCCCGAACTACCGCGAAATCCGCAAGGAGATCAAAGGCGCGGGCCTGCACACCGTCTGTGAAGAGGCGAACTGCCCGAACATCGGCGAGTGCTGGGAGCGCGGCACAGCGACCTTCATGATCTTGGGCGACACCTGCACTCGCCGCTGCGGCTTCTGCAACGTCAAGACTGGCAAGCCGACCTTCAGTGACCCGATCGAGGGCTTCAAGGTCGCCGCGCAGGTCAAGAAGATGGGCCTCAAACACGCAGTCGTGACGAGCGTCGATCGCGACGACCTGCCCGACTACGGCGCTGCTGCATTCGTTCAGACGATCCGCGCGATTCGCGCCCAGGCGCCCGGCTGTCGCGTGGAGGTGCTGACGCCAGATTTCCGCGGCCAGGAGATGCCGCTCGCGCGGGTGATCGAGGCGCGGCCCGACGTCTTCAACCACAACGTCGAGGTCGTGCCGCGGCTCTACCCGTACGCGCGCCGCGGGTCAACCTTCGCGCGCTCTACGCGCGTGCTGAAGAACGCCAAGCTCTACGGCGGCGAGCACGTCGCGACCAAGTCCGGCCTGATGGTCGGCCTGGGCGAAACCAAGGACGAACTCGTCGAGACCTTCAAGTTGCTGCGTGAGAGCCTCGTGCAGGTGCTGACGGTCGGCCAGTACCTGCGCCCGACCCGCAATCACCTGCCGGTCGTGCGCTACTGGCACCCCGACGAATTCACGGAGCTCGAGGCGATCGCCTACGGGCTCGGCTTCGAGTCGGTCGCAGCCGGCCCGCTGGTGCGCAGCAGCTACCACGCCGACGAGCACGTGCCCGAGCGTCTGGCCGCCGCGCGCGCTTAGTCGAGGTATTCGACGAAACTGGTCTGCTCGTCGCGCCGCGGTGCTTCGACCGTTCCGCGCGCCTTGCCCAGATGCAGCAGTCCGAGCACTTCCTCGTCGCCACCGACGCCGATCGCCGCCAGACCGGCGGGATCGCGCAGCACGGCGGGGGTGCGCCAGTAGCCGCCTAGTCCGCGGGCGTGTGCACCGAGCAGAACGATGTATGCCGCGATCGCGCTGGCCGAGAAGTCTTCGCCGTCGAGTACCGGATCGGGATTGCGCAGCGACGATACGACCACCATGGTCGGCGCTCGGTCGAGCTTTGCCGCCGCCGTCTCGCCGATCTTCACCGGATCGGCGCCTTCCGGGGCGGAGGCAATCGCCTGCGCCGCCGCCGCTTCTTTGAGCGCCGCAAGAGTGGCGTCGCCGAGCACGCGAAAGCGCCACGGCTGGGTCAGCTTGTGGTTCGGCGCCCAGCGCGCCAGGTCGAACAGCTCCTCGAGCTGTTCACGCGTCAGCGGGTCGTCGCCGAACGCCTTGACCGTGCGCCGGCCGCGAATCGCTTCGAATACGTCCATCGCCGGTGATTATCGCTGACCGAAAATCACAAGACCCGAGTCGCAGTCGCGACCCGGGTCTCAGCGTGTGACCTGTCCGTGAACATCCCCCCGGACAAGGTGGCTGCCGGGGTTCAGAGGGGGGGATGACGCCTGGGAGGGCTAGCTCAGCTCTTGGTGGTCCTTGATCGCGCGCTTCTTGCGGAGCACTTTCTCGCAGGAGCCGTTCGGCTTGTCGGCGGTTGCGTCGAGGATCTTGTCCTTGAAGTCCAGGTACGCGGTGTCGTTGCCTTCGCCGCAGTCGATCACGTCGGCCTCGCCGTCGCGCGTGCGGAAGGTGTCGTCGCCGTTGCCGCCGTGCAGCGTGTCGGTCTTCGTGTCGTCGCGGCCGCTGACATCGCGACGTGCGAGTGCCCACAGCTTGTCGTTGCCGTCGTCACCGAATGACTCGTCGACACCGACTCCGGCGAAGATGATGTCGTCGCCTGCGCCGCCATGCTGCGTGTCGTCTCCCCAGCCGCCGTGCAGCACGTCATTGCCGTCGCCGCCGTTCTGGGTGTCGTCGCCACGCTGGCCGAACAACTTGTCGTTGCCTACGCCACCGTCGACGGTGTCGTTGCCACCGCGCGCGATGACCAGGTCGTTGCCGCCGAGCGCGTTGATCGTGTCACCGTTGTTGGTGCCGATCAGCTGCTCGTTCGTGTCGTCGCCGGTGATCGTCGCCGCGACCGCGACTGCGGCGAACACCGTAAGCGCGAGGAGCGCCGTTACGACGGCCGTAAAGATGGATGATTTGCGAACGTTCATTGATTTCCCTCCCCGAGGATTTTTAGGGGTTTCGAGCGTTTGAGTACTGCCAGTCATGTGCAATAACCGACCCTCTACCCAGGAGTTGCGGTAGGGCATCAACGAATTGCGTATTGCCTGCTCAAAGCGCATTTCGCCGCCGGGTATAGGCTTCGCTCGTGGATCCCGACACAGACAAAGACCTCGGATTTCCGGTCGAAGGCGATGCGGAAAGCGATCAGCCGCTGCTCGAAGAGGAACGCGAGCTGACCGCGATGGAGATGATGGGCGCGCCGAACCGCCCGTCCGACAACGCGCGCAAGACCGTGCTCTGGATCAGCCTCGCCTTCGCCTCGGTGCTGTTCGCGATGACGGTCGCTGTGATCAGCTATTCGGGCATCGACGTGCTGACGTTGTCCGCGCTGATCCTGCTCGGCGTCGCCGTCTACACCTTGATCGGCGCCGTCCGTTATAAAGGCGAGGATCCGATGGCGCAGTTCGACCCGCCGCCGCGCCCGAAAAAGAAACGCTTCCGCAAGCGATGACCGCGTATGACCTCTACGTCACGATCCACGTCTCGGGCGCCGTCGCCTGGGTCGGCGGCAACACGGTCACGCAGATCAACGGCCGCCGCATCGTCGCGCGCAACAACGCCGCTGAGCTGCAGCCGTTCGTCTCCGACCTGGTGTGGCTGACGCCGCGTTTCTTCATCCCGATCTCGCTGCTCACGGTCGCGTTCGGCGCGATCTCGGTGTGGCAGGGCCCGTGGTCGTTCAGCGATCCCTGGGTCGACACGGGCCTGACGATGTTCGTGATCTCGTTCTTGATCGGGATCGCGATGCTCTCGCCGACCGCCGAGCAGCTCGAGCAGCTGGCCGGCGACGACAAGGCCGATTCGCCGGAATACACGAAGAAGGTCTCGTTCCTGCTGCTCTGGTCGGCGATCGAGCTCGTGCTGCTGTGGGCGACCGTCTTCGTGATGGTCCTCAAGCCCGGCTGATCCGCCAAACTCGAGGGTGTGAACTCAATGATTGCCGCGACCGCGGTTCTGATCTCACTCGCCTTTGCGGCTCAACCGGCCGCCGACTCGCCGAAGTACGACCTGACCGCGCTCTCCGGCAAGACTGTGCTCGTCGATCCCGGGCACAACGGCGGCAACGCCGCGCATCCCGACGAGATCAACAAGCTCGTTCCGGCCGGCGGATTCAAGAAGGCCTGCGACACGACGGGCACCGCCACGAACGATGGCAAGCTCAGCGAGGCGGCGTTCAACTGGGACGTCGCCAAGCGCCTGCGCAAGGCGCTGCGGGACGCCGGCGCGAAGGTCGTGTTCACGCGCAAGGACAACAAGGGCGTCGGCCCGTGCATCAACGAGCGTGCCGCGATCGGCAACCGCGCCAAGGCCGACGTCGCGATCTCGATCCACGCCGACGGCGCGCCGCCGCGCGGCCGCGGTTTCCACGTGATCTATCCGGGGCTCGTGAAGGGCTACACCGAAGACATCCTCAAGCCGTCGCGTCGTCTGGCGGTCGATACGCGCGGGGCGCTCGACGCAGGCGACCACCAGCGTTCCACCTACGCCGGCAAGAAGGGCCTGGACAAGCGCACCGACCTGGGCGGGCTGAACCTATCCGACGTGCCAAAGGTGCTGGTTGAGCTCGGCAACATGCGCAGCGCGAAGGACGCGAAGCTATTGGAGAGCCGCAGTTGGCGGCAGCAGACGGCGCTCGACCTGCGCAACGGTCTCGCGCAGTTTCTGAC
>JBOGYW010000080.1:0-11134 GCA_050696815.1 Solirubrobacterales bacterium
GTGCGCCGCTTGCGGTCTTGAGCGCGCGCACGATGTCGGTCATCCGAACGGTGTTCCACACCAGCACCGCGTTCGACAGCACCGACAGCGCGCTCACCTTGTTCATGATTTCCTCGTAGTCGCCGGTCCGGAACGCGCCCTGGTTGGCGAAGAACAGCCGGCGCGCGAGCTCGTGCCGCGACTCGCCGCGGTTGAGCTGCAGCTGTACGCGATCGCGAATCGCGGCGTCTTGCAGGTACCGAAGGATGTAGGTCGTCTTGACGACGCGGCCGAGCATGGTCAGCGCCTTGGCCGGTCGATCGGAGCTCGCGGCCAGCCGCTCAAGCACGACGTGCGCCGGCGCGGTCCGATTGCGCAGCGACGACGCGATCCGGACCAGCGCGTCGTACTGGTCTCGGATGAGCGCGACGTCGACGGTACCGCGATACAGAACGTCGACGGCGCCGTGCGCGCTGGTCCGGTCGATTCGATAGAGCTGCTGGTCCTTCAGGTCCTTCAGGCGCGGCATGAACGAGAGGCCGAGCAGGTAGCACAGGCCGAACAGCTGCTCGGTGAAACCATGGGTGTCGGTGTAGTGCTCGCGCGGCCGGAGCAGCGTGTCGTTCTCGAGCAGGCCGTCGAGCACGTAGATGGCTTCGCGCGGCGAGCACGAGATGGCGCGCGAGCTGAACGCGCTGAACTGGTCGGAGACGTGCGTGTAGACCGTGATCGCCCGGTCGTAGTAACCGAAGTACCGGGGATAGAACGAGGCGAGCAAGGAGCTCGTCTGCACCCCGAAGCGCTGGCCGTCCGACGAGGACGCAGCACCCTCGCCCCACGCCGACGACAGCGGCAGGCGATGGTGATAGTCGACGAGCACGCGGTTGGCCGCCTTGAGCGTGTCGGCGCGGAGGAACCACTTCGACATCTCGTGCAGCACGTCGACAGTCAAGCCCTCGGTGCTCTGCGCCATGGTCGCGATCCCGAGGTTCGTGCCGTGCGCGACCAGCCCGGCCAGGAGCGCGGCGTAGGGTCGATCCGTCCGCGCCCGGTAGCCGGGCAGGGGCACGAGCTCGCGAGTGAACCCGCACCATCGATCGACCTCGACGAGCAGCTCCTCGATCCGGATCCTCGGCAGGTGCGTCTCGATCACCCGCTTGATTTCGCGAACGTGCTCGGGCAGCTCGAGCGCGTCGCGGCGCCGGAGCTCGAGCTGGCCATCGCGGATCGCGGCAAACGGGTTGGTCTCGAGGTTCGCGGCGAACGACTGCGCGGCAGCATCGAGCTCGGTGCGCAGGCGCTCGACCATCTTGTCGACCTCCGAGGGCATGGACAGCTCCTCGTAGGCTTGCTCGCGCTTGGCGGACCACTGGTCGGTCGCGTAGACGAGGTTCCAGAACGAGACGTGATGCCGGCTCTCGGCGAGATATAGGTCGCCCGAACGCAAGGCGTCGCGGACCGCGAACGCGAGCGCCAGCTCCCACAACCGGCGATCCGGCCGGTCGCGGCCATCGAGCAGCGCGACGCGCCACGAGCTCGGCACGAACTGAATCGGCGCGTCGGGTGCCAGCTGATCGAGCTCGCCAGCCTCGAGCTTGCGGCTGATGTCGATCGCGGTGAGCAGGGGATCCGCGTTGCCGCGCTCGGCGCGGAACGGCAACGCGAGGAACCGCGGCAGGTACCGCTTGAGGTGCGCGTGCCGAGCACAGAGCTCGTCGAGGTATCCGTACTCGGTGAGCTCGTTCAGGTTGCGGCAGGTCTCGACCGCGTCGCGCAACGTCTTCTCGTCGAGCTCGCTATACAGGTCCGCCAGGCGCTTCTCCGCGGGTCGCTTTTCGTCGAGAACGATGTCCATCGCCTGCAGGACGGTCGCAAGGCCGCGCTTGGCGCGCTGGCGTACCTCCTTCTGTCGAACCTCCACGGCGCGGCGAGAGCGACGGGCAACCCCGGTGAGAAACTGCCGGTTCATCTCGACCAGGTGATCGAGCGTTGTCTTCTGCGCCTCGACGAGAAAGCAGGTGACCAGCGCGTACCGCTTCGCCGGCGTGAATCGGCGCAGGTCTCGCGCGCCGTAGTGGTAGCCGAGGTCAGCCAGCTGCTTCACAATCTCGGTGTTGAGGTCGCTGACGTCGACGCGATCGATACCCATCGAGCGCACGAGCTCGAAGCGCTCGAGGTAGCTGAGGATGGCGGCGGGGGTCGCCTCCGGCGGATACTGCTTGAGCTGGAACAACGTTGAGTAGCGCTCGCCCTCCGCGACTTCCAGCAGGCGATCGATCGCCTCGCGGAACTCCGGCGACAGGCGGGTGAGGAAGCGTTGCCACAACCGCCCTGCCCCGCCCGCCGTGGCGTTGCTGATGTGGCGTTCCAGGGTCGACCGTCCGGGTATCTCGACCTTCCAGGCGCGCAGCGTCGAGATCGCGAGGCCGGGCAGCATCTCGGGATCGACGCCTTGGGCCACCATGTCGGTGAGCCAGCGCTTCAACTGTTGTTGTGCCTTGGCGTCGAACGCTCGATAGCCCAGGTACTCGCGGATGCGCTGCTCTTGCTCGCTTGCGGTCGCCGGACGCTCGGGCTCGGCGATGACCAGCGACGGCGGCAGGCCGAGCTGAAGTCCGACGTGATTGGCAATCCTGACAGGAACCGTAGCGAAGTCCTCGACGAATCGGCCCAGCGCGCGCAGCGCGCAGAGCTGTACGGCGAAGCGTTGCCGGTGCTCCGGACCGCGGCCCTTCCGAACCTCCTCGAGATCGGGGACTGAAAGCGTCCAGTCGCGCGCAAGCTCCTCGTCCGTCGGGTCGACGGGCAACTCCACGTAGTCGTCGGGCACCGGGCTCCTCGTCGTGAAGACGTCTGGGCAGACGCTACAAGCCGCCTCTGTCACCACGCCGCGGGAGTCACCCTTCCCTACCGACGAGCGAGCGCGCCGAAATTTACGGTTAGAGCCAGGAAATCGGGTCTCTAGGAGGCGCTTACCGTAAATTTTCGCGCCGCCGCTCGTCGCCTCCCTGAAGTGGCTCCCCGGCGACCAGGTCGACGCCGGCGATCGCCGCGCCGGCGATGTTCACCGCACCGCCGCGAGCTCGGCGACGCTCGCCGCATCACCGCGGCCGAGCTCGTCGTGACCGGCGACCGGTCGACGCCGGCGATCGCCTCGGCCCTGCCCTGCTGCTTCGCCGCATCGGCTCGGAGGTCGGACCGCTTACCGTAAACTCCCGCGCCGTTGCTCCTGGGACCCCTGGTCGCCGAGCTCGAGGTCCTCGCCCTGATCGACGCCGGACGCCGGCGAGCTCGGCCGCGTCGACGATCGCGCGGCGCTGGTCGCGGAGATCGAGGTCCTCGCCCTGGCCGACGTCGGACGCCGGCGAGCTCGGCCGCCAGCAGCCGGCGGCGATCGCGCGGTCGCCGAGCTCGAGCTCGCGCGGAGCTGGTCACCGAGCACGACCAGGAGCACGCCGGGGCGAGCTCGGCCGCCGCGGCGATCGCGCTGGTCGACGCCGGCGAGCTCGGCCGCGGCGGCAATCGCGCCGAGCTGGTCGCGAGCGCGATGTCCTAACTAAAGCGCGTCGGCTTGCTGCTCCAGGACTCTGAACCCGACGCATCCAGCACACCCTTAGTGGCGCAGAGCTCGCGCCGAAATCCGGAAACACACATGGCAGTGGACACAAGCGCGTCGGTTCGCTGCTCCAGGATTACGAACCCGACGCTCCGACGCCTGCGGGTCACTCTATGATTCGTGAGATCGCGTTGCCCGCTGGCGTCGTCGACGAACGGCGGGTTATGGATGGATTCGATTGGATGGGCGTTCAACATTGGTCGCGGGTCGTACGACCCACAACGGGAGGAACAAAGGCATGCGCACGTCGCAAGCGCCGCACTTGTGTATTGATGAAATACCTTCGAGGCTCTCTGCAACAACGGTGATGGAGGGTGAGATGTCGAGACGAGGCACCGCATCGGGGCTATGGGGCACCGCCACTCATCAAGGCCATTTGCGTACAAGGAATGAGGACGCGATCCTCGTCGAACCGGATCTCGGGCTGTACGCTGTTCTCGACGGGATGGGCGGGGCTGCTGCCGGCGATGTGGCGTCGAACCTGGCCGCGCGAACGCTCGCTGCATTCGTGCGCGAAAACCTCGGCACACAAGAACTCCGTCTGTACGACTTGCTGGAGGCGGCGCTCAACGCAGCGGCGATCGCGGTGCATGACCTTGCCACCGACAGCACCGAGCATCGGGGCATGGGCACAACCGTGGTGGCTTGTCTCATTGGCCCCGCGCGCCAAGTCTCGATTGCGCACGCCGGCGACAGCCGCGCGTACGTGTTGCGGGACCAGCGAATGCGGCAACTCACTCGTGACCACACGATCTCGCAGCAGTACATCGACGAGGGCCGGCCGCTGTCCCCTGAGGCTCACGCCATCTACAAAACGGTGGTAACGCGTAACCTCGGCCAAGAACGCGGCGTGGCGCCGGACTTGATCGAAGAAAGGCTCGAGGTTGGTGACCGCTTGCTCCTTTGCTCGGACGGACTCAACGACGCACTGCCGGACGAGGCGATCCAGCAGATACTCAGCTCTCGCGACGCGCCGAGCCACATCGCTCGGCGACTGCTCGAAGCCGCGCTGACTGGGCCATGCCGAGACAATGTCTCGGTCCTCGTGTTGGATTTGGAATAGCTGCAGGCATCAGAAGGAGACTGGGATGTGGGTAATCGGTCTTCCGTTTTTAGGTCCAATCCGTTGGATGGGCTCACTTGTCGTCTGGTTGGTCGGGCTCACGCGGCGAGCACGCGCTCGGCTGCGGCAGCGCCGTGCGCCTCGTGCTGGGTTCCGTGAGCGCAAGCGTGATGCTGACCTGAGTCGTCGCAGCGAGCGCGATGAGCTCCGCGAGCGCGCTGTTCGCCCGCGGCCGACGGCGCTCGCGGTTGCAGCGGTCGTCTCATCAGAGCCGAGAACCGTGACGGTCGGCGATCAGAGCCCAACAGAGCTCGAGCAGGCATTGCTCCTTCTCCACGATCTGCGCGGCTTGCTCGTCCTCGATCTAACCATGGCGCAGTCTGCGCCATTCGAACACTGCAAGGTGATTGCTACGTCCTGGCCCTCCGGGCCTTCGCCGCCGACACCCCACACGCGGTTAGCGATTCTGGTGAGGTTCGAGCACTGGGCGCTACTTCGGCCCCTCCTCACGACCGAGCTCGCGCTCCTGGCAACGAAAGGGGTCGAGGCGGTTGTCTGCTACGAGGAACTACGCTGGCAGGAGTGGTTCCTGACCGGAGAAATCGTTCATGACGTCGAGCGCGTTCTGCATACGCTGCGCGCGCTCGTCGAGCGCCCTCGGAACGAGGGCACTGACCCGCTTCCGCTGTCGCACTGGAAGATCGTGCTCGCGACCGCTGCATCTCTCCTCGATGGTTCATCCCCCGAGGCGCTCTGCGAGTTGACACGCATCGCGCTCGACTGCGGCGCCAACGCGGAGGCGCTCGAATTTGCGAACGAGGCCGGTCGAGTTGCCGACAAGGGAAGTGTCCTTGAGTGCCGAGCTCTCCGCTTGCTCGGTATGGCCATGATGCGGCAGGGTTTGGCGTCGGGCGCACAGGCTGTCGAGGATGCCCTGAACCTGGCGGTCGCCATGGGTGCCAAGCTTGAAGCTGCTGAGGCACTCAACGAGCTCGGGCTACACGACCTCCAGCGCGGCAAGCGCCACGCTGCCGAGTTCCGGCTCCAGGCGGCCGTTGCCCTATGCCCGAGTGAGCATGCCGAGCTCTGGACCGCGCTACGCGACGGATTGGCCCAGAACCCGCCGACGAATTGACCCAATGCGAGCACCGATATGAACTCTTCGTTCGACAATCTGCCCTCCGACGGTGTGATCGAGGGCATCGTGCGACGCGATGCCTCACGCTCGTCGCGCGGGTGGGTCACCTACCTCGGTCCCTGGTGGTCGCACGCCACTGCTCAGCTGAGCGAGGTGCCACTGCGGGTGCGAATGCGCGAGCTGGACGACATCCGGCGAGCCCACCTGACCCGGGGCGCCACCGTGAAGCTCAGGTGCACGAACTTTGAGCAACCGCGAGCTGGAGCCAACTGGTGGGGAGCACTCGGCGTGTCGTCGACGCTGCATCCGGCGAGCGCACGACCTACCCCCATTCTCCTGCACGACCGCTCGTTGAGGACACTGGTGCTGGATCGTCGAGAAAACGCGTTCGTCGGGCGCAGAGGCGATCGGTACGCGCTTCGCATCGAGCGATCCGCCGGCGTCGATGACCGTGGCGCCGATCGTAGGGAGGTAGAGCGTGCGCTTGCAACCGTCCGCAGGTGTGAGGTCGAGATGGCACGAATTCACGCGGAGATCGCGGCCAGAGCACGGCGCATCTACAACAGGAGGTGGCGCGATCGCTGGCTGATGTCTCTGGGGCGCGCGCCGATGTCTCAAGACGAGGTCACCCGGCGCATGCGTCTCTCCTCGTTGACGGTGACCCGTGATGGAGAGGTACACCTGTCATTCTCCGATGATGACATGTTCTACGGAGGATCCATCAATGCGATTCTGAGGAGCAATCTTCGACTTAGACTTGTCACCGTCAGTCCGTAAACGTTCGTGTTGGCCGCCACCGTCGACTCTGCGACATGCCATTCGCCGACGGTGGCGGTCGACACCTTGCTTACTGGCCAGGGAGGCTGCACACAATGACAACCTCGATTCGGGTGAGCCCAGCGCGGCCACAAACCCAACTGTCACCGCCACCGACGTTCAACGCCGTACAGGTGTTCTCTGCCACGATGCATTTTTGGCGCAACGCGCTCGGCGACCAGGTGACCCAGTGGCTCGCGCAGAACCCCACGTTTCGAGTCTATGATTTCGTCGTGACTCAGTCGAGTGACGCCGGCTATCATTGTCTTTCGATCTGCGTGTTCTATCGTGACTTGGGTGTCTCGTCACGCAGCGAGCTCGGTGCCGCTCCGTGAAGCCGGCAGTCAACCTTGCCGGGCGCAGGTTCGGCAGGCTGCACGTTCTTGCTCGGGAAGGCAGCACGACGACCACACCGCGGCGGCCGCGCGCGATAGCTGGCATCAACCACCAGTACCTGGCGGCGCCCTCCCAGCGGCGTCGGGTTTCGGACGCCGGAAGCAGCCGCCCGACCAGCGCTGCGCGTCCCTTCGGCGTCGGGTTCAGGACGCCAGAGGCAGCCACCCGACTAGCGCCGCGCACTGTTGAGCGATTCTGAGCGATGCACGAGGATTCTCGAGTCAGCGCGTCGAGGAGGGCGGGGCGCATGAAGCACGACGAGCGATGCAGCAGCGATCGACGACAGCGCAGCCATCGTCGTCCGTCATCGATCGCTGCTTGTGCGCAACGCCTTCGGCGGCACATCGCGGCAGGATCCGGTGATGCGTTCGGGCGCCGCGTCGGTAGGAACGGTGGGCTCGCGGCCGACCACATCGCAGTACGTTCGCACTACGAGCTGGGCGAGTTACTCGGTGCTGGCGGGCTGGGAGAGGTTTTCCGCGCGACGAGACTGGGCGCCGAGGGGTTTCGGCGCACCGTTGCAATCAAGCGCATCCGGCCCGAGCTCGCACAGCAAGAGCGGTTCGTGCAGATGTTCATTCGCGAGGCGCAGGTGCTCTGCCGGTTGATGCACCCCAACGTTGTCAGCGTCTGCGGCTTCGAGCGCGATCGCAACGGCCAGCTGTTCCTCGAGATGGAGTACGTCGCCGGCGTTGACCTGGACAAGCTTCTCGACAGCGGCCCCCTACCGCACGGAGTGATCATCTTCATCGTGGCCGAGATCCTGAGCGGCCTCGGCCACGCGCATCACTTCCCGCAAAGCGGCGGCGCGCTCGGGGTGGTGCATCGTGACCTGTCGCCACATAACGTCTTGCTGTCGTGGGACGCAGCCGTGAAGGTGGCTGATTTCGGGCTGGCTAAGTTGCGCCGGTCGACGCACGTTTCGGCGTCGCTCGATCTACAGGGCAAGGTCGCGTTCATGTCGCCCGAGCAAGCCGCTTGCCGGCCGCTCGACATTCGTTCGGACTTGTTCTCCGTCGGGGTGATGTTGTGGGAGATGCTCACCGGCGAGCGACTATTCGCGCGCGAGCACGAGGACATTGGCATCACGAGGTGGCGCGTGCTGATGATGGACTGGATCGTACGGCCCAGCGCGATCCGGCCGGTCGCGCCCGATCTGGAAGCTGTGGTGATGCGGCTCCTCGAGCGAGAACCGGCTCAGCGCTATCCCACCGCGGAAGCCGCGCAGGTCGCGCTCTTGCGCTGCACGGATGTCTCCAAGGTCGCCCGCTTCGAGCTCGAGCGCATCTTAGCGAGTCGTTTCCCCCAGGCTCCTGCGCGTCCGCTCTCTCCGGGGCCGACCTTTGCACCTGAGCCGCGCGGTCGCACTCAGACCGAGCCACCACTTGGAGTGCAGCGTCCGCGGCGGCGATGGGCGGTGCTGGCTGTCGTCGTCGGATGCATGCTCGTCGCCGTCAGTATCGGCGCGCTCGCGGGGGTTGTGGCGAGGCGCATGTCCTCGCTCCGTTGTCCTGGGATGACGATGCCGACGACCTTGTGCACGGCTGCAGCAGCGACGTGCGGGAACCTCAACGGAGGTCCTCGGTGAGGCAATCAACACAGGCCGCGAAGAAACCTATTGTGCAGGCGGCCGGAAGCGGTGCGACGGGTACCTGCCCGCCAGAGCGCCGGATCCGCGATGTACTCGATGCGTTCGCGGTCGAGCTCGAAATGTTCGTGCGTGCCGGGCGGCTGCACGACGCCATGGCGAGTGCTTCGTGGAATGCGCTCAAGACGCTTTCCCGCGTGGCACGAATGATCGCGGCGCCGCGAGGAGTCGACCCGGCCGTGTGGCTAGGCAATGCGGCGCAGCGCGAGATCGCCAGGCGCCCCCGCTACCAGATCGGCGAGCAGCTCGGGTCTGGTGGCATGGCCGAAGTGTTTCGTGGCTGGCAGATTGGCGAGGAGGGGTTCGAGCGGCCGGTCGCGATCAAACGCCTCCTGCCGAAGGTCGCGCAGAACTACCCATGGCTGGTGTCGCACGAGGCTGGCGTCCTCGCCAGGATGTTGCATCCCAACATCGTGCACGTGTTCGACGTGGTGCGCGACGAGGATGGCCAACTGCTGCTCGTACTCGAGTACGTCGACGGCATCCATCTCGGCAAGCTGATGGCGAGCGGGCCGCTGCCGGTCTCGGTGATCATGTTTCTTGCGACCGAGATCCTGAGTGGCTTGGGCTATGCGCACCACCTGCCAGCGAGCGGCAGCATCGTACATGGCGTCGTGCATCGCGACCTGTCGCCGGACAACATTCTTTTGTCTTGGGACGGTGCGGTGAAGATTGCCGACTTCGGTCTCGCCAAGGAGCGCCACGTCACTGAGGTATCCATGAGCCCCGGCACCGAAGGCAAACCGGGATACATGTCACCGGAGCAGCACCTGGGCCAGCGGCTTGATGGTCGCTCGGATCTGTATTCGATCGGCGTGCTGCTCTGGGAGCTGCTCGCGTGCGAGCGGCTGTACGTACACGACCGTCTTGTCGAGCAGCAGTTCAACCGGGGGCTTCCTCCGCCCAGCGTGTTCCGGCCGGTACCGTACGACCTGGAGGCCGTGGTGATGAAGCTTCTCCGACGCGACCGTAAGCGGCGCTATCGCACAGCCGAGGTGGCGTATGATGCGATCGCGCGGTGCGACGGTGGCTCGCTACTGCGCGGACGGGTCGAGCTGGTCGAACTGCTGGCCCAGCGGTTCCCTGAGCAGGCCGCACGCCGACGAACTCGACGGCCCCCGCCATATCCTCGGACCAACGCGACCCCGAAAGTTACGCCACCTCCGAACGGGGCGCGCGCGGGGTTGTGGGAGCGATCGTGTTGGCGAATGCGGCGATTGCGCCGATCGATACGTCGATCAATGCAGCAACGTCGACGAGAGTGGGAGCGGCGGCGACCGCGCCGGCTGCCGCGCCCTTGGTGGCCCGCCCTGGCTATCGCGGTCGCGTGTGTGGCCGCCGTGGTGGCGCTGGTGGTTGCGGTTCCATGAATCGCTACCCAACGATCACACCGTGCCTGGTCAGCGATCTTTCTGTTGGCCGCCGCCGTCGGACCCTCCCGTGACATGCCCCGACGGTGGCGGCCGGCACCTTTACTACTACTACAGGAGCATTGTCGAGCACGCGCTCGGCGCGGCCCCCGATGCCGAGCTTTGACCTCGGCGGCAGGCCCTCTGTGCTACTGTGAAGGAGGTGTCACCTCGCGACGAAGCGATGAAGCTCATCGGGATTTACGCGTACATCGACGGCCGCGCGGCCGACGTATTTCGCTTCTACGCCGATGGCACGTATCTGTTCTCGCTGCTCAAGCACGGTGCCGACGAGCCGCGGTTCACGCTCGGGGGGCTCGTCGCGGTCGGGAGCTGGCTCGCACGCGAGACGTATCCGGGCGCGACGAAGCACGCTGGCCAGGTCGTCGGCACGTTCACGCTCGAGCGCTCGACGGTGACGCTGACGCGCATTCCGTGGTACGCGCGCGAGCCGATCGAGTATCGCGGCGAGGTGCGCCATGGCGCGATCGACTTCGAGACGCTCGATCGCAACCGCGGTGAACACGCCCGCCAGACGTTCCACGCGGTAGGGTGAGCTGTGCGACACGTGCTTGCGGCGCGTCGGCACTCAGGGTTATTGTACCCCTGCCCTGATATCTAGTTTGAGTCGCAGAATATAGGTTATGTCAACTGACATTTATAACTGATGGCAATCTGTCAGCTTTGGGGTTCGCGGTCGGTACGCTCGCGCGCGACCTCGGCGATGGTCTGTAGCAAACGCCGCATCTCGACCGGCTTTACGAGGTGCCGATCGAAACCCGCGCTCTGACTACGCGCTCGATCATTCGGTTGCCCATAGCCGCTCAGCGCGATCAGGCGGATGTCCGGAAGCGCGCGGCGCAGCTCGACTGCGAGCTGATAGCCGTCCATCTCGGGTAAGCCGATATCCAGGATGGCGATCTCGGGTGCAGACGCCGGGATCGCCGCGAGCGCGGCCGGGCCGCTGGCGGCCGTCGTCACCTCGTGGCCGAGCTCGGCCAGGACATCGGCCAGGAGCAGCCGGGCGTCGTCGTTGTCATCGACCACCAGGATCCGGTGGGTGCTCGCC
>JBOGYW010000081.1:0-11075 GCA_050696815.1 Solirubrobacterales bacterium
CGCTCGCCGGCGCCCCGCTGGTGCTGGTTTCCAATCGCGGACCGGTCACGTTCGAAACCGACGCCGCCGGCTCGCGCGTCGAGAAACGCGGCACCGGTGGCCTGGTCACGGCGCTGACCGGCCTCGTCAATCACCGCAGCGACACCTTGTGGGTCGCTTCGGCGATGACCGAGGAGGACGCGGTCGTGAGCGCCGAGCATGAGGGCAAGGCGTTCAGCGTCAGCCCGAACAAAGAGACCGACTACCGCGTGCGCCTGGTCGACTCGGACCCGGAGGCGTACGACCGCTTCTACAACGTCGTCGCCAACCCGATGCTGTGGTTCATCCAGCACTACCTGTGGGACCTCTCGAACGCGCCGGACATCCGCCAAGAGGAGGTTGACGCCTTCGACTTCGGCTACCAGGAGGTCAACAGCGACCTCGCCAACGCGGTGCTCAACGAGATCGAGGACGCCGAGGACCCGATCGTGATGGTCCACGACTACCACCTCTACACGATGCCGGGCATGATCCGCTCCCAGCGGCCCGACGTGTTCCTGCACCACTTCATCCACATCCCGTGGACCCAGCCGGACGCCTGGCGCGTGCTGCCGAACCGGATCCGCGAGGCGATCTACCGCGGCGTGCTGGCGAACGACATCGTCGGCTTCCACACACAGTCCTACAAGCGCAACTTCCTGCTCTGCTGCCGCGAGCTGCTCGACGGCGCGGAGGTTGACGAGGCCGAGGGCGTCGTCCTGCTCGACGGACACGAGACCTGGGTGCGCGCCTACCCGCTGCCGATCGACGCCGAGGGCTTCCTGCGCAGCGCGCAGAAGCCGGGCGTGCACGAGTTCGAGCGCGAGATCATCCGCCGCCGGCGCGACCACCTGATCCTGCGCGTCGACCGCGCGGACCTGTCGAAGAACGTGCTGCGCGGCTTCGCGGCGTTCGACCTGTTCCTGCAACAGCACCCGGAGTTCAGCGAGAAGGTCACGTTCATCGCCCACCTGATGCCGTCACGAACCGACGTGCCCGAGTACGCCGAGTACCTCGAGAAGATCGAGGCGCTGGTGGCGGTCGTCAACCATCGCCACGGCACGCCCGACTGGATGCCGATCGACCTGCGCATGCGCGACGACGTCGAAGAGGCGATCGCCGAGTACAAGCACTACGACCTGCTGATCGTCAATCCGATGTTCGACGGCATGAACCTGGTCGCCAAGGAAGGACCGCTGATCAACGAGCGCCACGGCGTCTCGATCCTGTCCGAGAACACCGGCGCGCACGAAGAGCTCGGCGAGTTCGCGATCTCGGTCAACCCGTTTGACATCCAGGAGCAGGCCGACGCAATCCACCGCGCGCTGTCGATGCCGATGGACGAGCGCGCCAAGCGCGCCGCGGGTCTCAAAGAGGCTGTGACCGAGCGCAACCCCGGCGACTGGATCAACGACCAGCTCGCCGATATCGCGCGCAAGCGCGAAGTGCGGCAGAGCGTCTCGTAAGTCTTTTTGGGTTCCAGCGCAACTCGATAGCCATAGTTCGGGTTACAGACCTGGATTGACGTGATGAGGAAGCTCGGAATCATCTTCATGGTGGTCGCTCTACTGGCGCTGCCCTCGACGGCCGCGGCGAGGCTGCACGCGCCGCGTAGCTTCAGCCCCGATGCAGCGTCGGGCGCTGATTTCTACGGCGGCTCCGGCGACATTCTTGAACGCTTCAACGTTCTTAGCGGCGAAACGGTGACAATCCCGCTGCCGCTCGGACCGGGCGGCTTTCAGTTTCCGCACCAGATGGTGGCCAGTCCTTGGGGCATCGCCGGCGCGGATTCGGTGCGCGTCCCGACCGCGCTTTGGCGAATTCCACGCGGCGGCGCAAAGGAGCAGCTCGCGTCGCTCGCCCCGGTCGCCGACCGGCAATGTGAGCCGATCTTCGACGTACTCGATGTCGACGCACTTGGGAACGTCGACGTCCTTGCGTTCGAGCAGACCCGAGCTGGTGCGCGTTGCAACGTCGTCGCGAGCTCGGCGACGCTAACGCGCTACTCGGGGTCCGGCCACACGCAGCGACTCTCATTGCCAAGTGCGGTGATCCCCCACCTGAACACGGCCGTGGCCATGGGCGGCGGCGTCGCGGCGGTGGCCTGGGGCAGCGGCTCGTGGGGCGGGCGCAATTCGCGGGCGGTGTTCTTTGACCCCTTCAAGGGGAAGGTGCTGCGCACTTACCGTCCGCCCGCAAAGCGCGGTGCGCTCAGCGTTCAGATCAGCGGCACCGGCTCAGCCCTCCTGAAGCGCATATTCATGCGCAGGGCCGGTTCGACCGCGAAGACGACCGACCTGATCCACCTGAAGAGGCCGAAGGCTGTCGCCAACCGCGTAGTGCGGCTCGCGGGTGACCGCGACGCGACGTTCTGCGACGGTGCCGTGGGCGTCAAAGACAGACCCGACACGCACTCCGCGCTCGCGGCCCAAGGCCTAAGCATCTTCTCGCTCAAGGGAAGACTGCTCAAGCACCGCGGGTTCTCGATCAAGAGTGATGTCGCGACGATCGTCTGCAGCCGTGAGTACCTGATGGCCTGGGTCGTCGGGGTCGACGACTACACGACGGCGCCGGACGAAGGCGACTACGTGTACGACCTGGCGGCGCTCGCCAAATAGTTGCTTCGAACTCGGAGCGGCTAACGTTTACCACTCCGCGCAGCGCATATTTTACGCGCGCGTCCATCCGCAACGAACAAAGAAGCTTTCTCACCTATGCCTAACCGCACTTACGACCTGGTCGTGCTGCTCGACGCCGACGCGCCGACCGACACCCGCACAAAGATCGTCTCCGGCGCTCAGGCGCTGATCAGCCAGCACGGCAACGTGACCGCCGAGAAGGACTGGGGCACGCGCCAGCTGCCCTACCTGATCGACCACCACGAAGAGGCCGCGTACCACGTCTTCCAGTTCCAGACGGAGCCGGAGTCGATTGCGCAGCTCGATCGAGGTCTGAAGCTGACCGAGGGCGTGCTGCGGTTCCGTATCTTCGAGACCGAGGAAGGCCAGACCCTTCCGGAGGCACCGCCGCTGTTCAAGCGCGAGGAGCGTGGCTACGAGCGCCCGCCGCGTGAGGCCAAGGCGACCGCTGAACTTGATGAGTCGCCGGCTCCGGCCGCACCTGCGAGCGACGCTGCACCGGCCGCGGCCACTGAGGCTGCTCCGGCCGAGGGTGAAGCCGCACCGGCCGACGCACCGGCCGACGCTCCTGCCGCCGAGGCCACACCGGCCGAGGCGCCGGCCGCCGAAGCGGCGCCCGTTGAGGAAGCTCCCGCCGCCGAGGCTGAGGCGCCTACTGCGGCTCCCGCAGAGGCACCGGCTGAGACGCCTGCAGAAGCAGAAGCTCCCGCCGAGGAAGCCACCGAGGAAGCCGCGCCTGCCGCGGACGCCTCGGCTGAAGAAGCTCCGGCCGAAGACGCTCCGGCCGAGTAGCTCACGGCACGAACGTACGTTCCGTCCGCCGCATCTGCAACGATTGCGTTACGTCTGAGACGACCGCGAATAATTTCTGCCGCGTTTGCGTAAAAACCGCGTGAGCAAAGCCCATACCGCCGCTCTCAGCGACTAAAACAACGGTCAACGCTGAATTGACCGGACCAGTGTCTATCGATCCCGGTCCGGCACCAACGACAAAGCGCAAAAGGAGAAAATCGAAATGGCCCAGAACATCAACCGCGTCATCGTGACCGGCAACCTCACCCGCGACCCGGAGCTGAACAACCTTCCTTCGGGCACGTCTGTCTGTGACCTGCGCATCGCCGTCAACGGCCGCCGCAAGGACAACCAGAGCGGCGAATGGGTCGACAAGCCCAACTACTTCAACGTCAAGGTCTGGGGCGCGCAGGGCGAAAACGCCGCGCGCTACCTCGCCAAAGGCCGCGCCGTCGCCGTCGACGGACGCCTCGACTGGCGCGAGTGGGAAGACCAGCAAGGGAACAAGCGTCAGTCCATCGATATAATCGCCGACACCGTGCAGTTCCTTGGCGGGCGCGATGACGCTGCCCCCGGTGGAAATGGCGGTTTCGCCCCGTCAACCGGCCAGTCGGCCGGCGTCGACCAGTCTGACTTCCAGGCTGCAGGCGTAGGTTCGCCCGGTGCCGGTTCACAATCGGCTCCCGCGGACGACGACATTCCGTTTTAACCAACGTCTGGCCGAGCTTGCTAGACCGCCCGGACAGATAAAGGATCATTTATGGCCAAAACAAAAGCACGTCCCTCGAGTTCTTCGAAGCGCGATCGTCGTAACGACCGCGGCAACCGCCGCAAGTCGTGCACGTTGTGCCAGAACAAGGTCGACAGCGTCGACTACAAGGACGTGGAGACCCTGCGCCGCTTCGTCAGCGAGCGCGGCAAGCTCCGTGGCCGTGGCAACACCGGCAGCTGCCGTCGTCACCAGACGCAGATCGCGCGGGCCGTCAAGCGTGCCCGCGAGATCGCGCTGCTGCCGTACGTCGCCGAGCGTTAAGCGAGGCGCCTGAGATGCCGCAAGCAATCCTTTTGCAGGACGTCGAGAACCTCGGCGAGAAGGGCGACGTCGTCGAAGTCGCGCCCGGCTACCTGCGCAACTACCTACAGCCGCGCAAGCTCGCCGAGTCGGCGAACGAGAAGACGATCTCCCAGGCGAAGCGTCTGATCGAAGAGGCCGAGAGCGCCGCAGTCGAGCGTGCTGAGAAGGCCGGCGACATCGCCGCCCTGCTCGGCAAGACCGTTCTTACGATCGAGGAGCAGGCCGGCCCCGAGGGCCGTCTGTTCGGCTCGGTCACCGCGAAAGAGATCGTCGAGGCGATCAAGGACGCGCGTGGCATCCGCCTCGACCGCAAAGACGTGCACATCGAGGAGCCGATCCGCGAGGTCGGCACCTACACGATCACGGTCGATGTTCACGACGGCGTCACTGCCGACGTGAAGACGATCATCACCGCGGCGGAATAGAGCCATGGCCGTCCTCCGGAGGCAGCGACTGCTCGCTGCTCCGGGACTGGCCGACAAATCCCTAAATTCCGCGAAAATCGCCTCCTTGCATGGCTGAGATCGAGGCACGCAGAGGCGACGCCGGCAACGGCACGATGACCCAGGCCTCGCCGGGAGTGCCGCCGCACGACCTCGAAGCCGAATCCTCCGTTCTCGGCGCGATCATGCTCGCCGAGCGCTGGCTCGACCCGATGCTGATCGAGGTCGGCCTGCGGCCGGACGACTTCTACCGCGAGCGCCACCGCCTGATCTACAAGGCGATCATCACCCTGCAGAGCGCCAGCGAGCCGATCGACACACTGACGGTCGCCGCCCAGCTGGCCGAGCAGGGCATCCTGGAGGAGGCCGGCGGCAAGGACTACGTGGAGACGCTCGTCGAGCGGATCCCGGCGATCGCCAACACCAAGCAGTACGGCCAGATCGTCAAGGAGAACTCGCTGCTGCGCAACCTTTTGCGCGCCAGCCAGGAGATCCAGGAATCGATTGCGGCCCGCGAGGGCGACCCGAAAGAGCTGCTCGAACGCGCGCAGCAGCGCGTCTTCGAGGTCGCACACGACAACCAGTCCGGCGACTTCCGGCCGATCGGCGACGTGCTGCACGACGAGCTCGAGAAGCTCGAGAAGCAGTCGCTCGACGGCAGCGCGCTGACCGGCACACCCTCGGGCTTCCGCGACCTCGACGAACTGACCGGCGGCTTCCAGAACGGAAACCTGATCATCATCGCCGCCCGCCCGTCGATGGGCAAGTCGGCACTGGTCACGAACATCGCCGAGAACGCGGCGCTTTCCGGCTTTCCGGTCGCGCTGTTCTCGCTGGAGATGTCACAGACGGAACTGGCCCAGCGTTTCGTCGCCTCGCAGGCGAAGATCGACGGCGACGCGCTGCGCAAGGGCAAGGTCAAGAAAGACCGCTGGCCGGCGGTTCTACGGGCCGCTCAGGAGCTCTCAGAGGCGCCGCTGTGGATCGACGACAGTTCCGACATCAACATTCTCGAGCTGCGCGCGAAGGCTCGCCGCCTGCACGGCAAGGCGATGGGCCAGAACGGCCAGGGCCTCGGTCTGGTGATCGTCGACTACCTGCAGCTCCTGCGTGCGAACGACTCCCGGGAAAGCCGCGTCGAGCAGGTCTCACAGATGAGCCGTGGCCTGAAGATCCTCGCGCGTGAGCTCGACATTCCGGTGATCGCGGTCTCGCAGCTGTCGCGTGCGGTCGAGAGCCGCCACCCGCCGCGTCCGCAGCTCTCAGACCTGCGTGAGTCCGGCCAGATCGAGCAGGACGCCGACCTCGTCGGCTTCATCTACCGCGAGGACTACTACCTGCGCGAAGAGTCGCAGCGCCCCGGCGAGGCCGACGTAATCATCGCCAAGCACCGCAACGGCCCGGTGCGCGACGTGCCACTGACCTTCATGAGCCACTACCCGAAGTTCGGCAACATGCCGCGCGGCTACTCGGATGCCGGCCAGGGCGGCGGCTCGCCGGACCGCGTGCCTGCGCAGCGAATCTCGGATGGCGGTCCGGCCGGCGACAGCGACCTCGACGAGTTCTAAGCGATGGCGGTCGACTACGTATGCCCGCACTGCGGCGGCTCGACTTGGGTGATCGGCGACAACGGTGACGCAACGCCCTGCGTGTGCCGCGCAGGCCGCGTGCGCCGCGCCCAGACGAAGGGCCTGATCACCGGCATTCCGCGGCGCTTCGCCGGCGTCGGCACCTCCGACGACGGGCGTGAGATCACAGACTCGGGACGACCGCTCAACTTCCCGCCCGACGTCGCGCGAGCGGTGCTGAAGTACAACCGCTCGATCGACGAGCAACTCGAGCGCGGCCGCGGCCTGTGGTTCGAAGGCGACACGGGCACCGGCAAGACGACACTCGCGATGCTCGTCAGCAAGACCGCGCTGAAGGCCGGCCACTCGGTCGCGATCTACTCGATGCCGCGCCTGCTCGCCGAGATCCGCAACACCTTCGACGCGGGCTCCCAGAGTTCGTACGCGCAGCTGTTCGCGAAGCTCGCGGCCGTCGACCTACTGCAGCTCGACGACGTCGGTGCGGAGCAGCAGACCGAGTGGGTGCTGGAACAGCTCTACGCGATCGTCAACGGCCGCTACGAGGACGGCAAAGCGGTGATGATCACGACCAACCTCGGGATCAATGACCTGCGCGACCAGATCGGTGACCGCACGGTGTCGCGGCTGGTCGAGATGTGCGACGTGTATCCGCTGTTCGGCCGCGACCGCCGTGTCGACCCGTTCGAGAGCGCGGCCGACGAGCCGACGGCGCGGCGGATCGCCGAGCCGCAGCCTGAATCACCTCAGTCGTCGTAGCTCGCAAGCAGCCGCGTCGCCCAGCCGGCGCAGCCCATCAGCACGAAGGTCAGAACGACCGACATCACGGCCGCGAAGTCGAGATGCGTCGTGATCGGCGGCACGAGGCCGTCGAGACAGCCGGTCGCCTCGGTCGGGGCAGCCACGATCGCGCCCGCCGCCTGACACGCCTGGCTGTCCACGCCCGGCAGGCCCGTGAGCTTGAAAACGATCACCGCCGCGACGGTGAGGACGACGAACGAGCACAGCCAGACCATGTCGATCGAGTCCGGCGGCCAGCTGTGCGGTTCGAAGTCGTCGCGCTGCAACAACGCGTAGACACAGATCAGCACCGCGATCACGATCGCGGCCGCCATCGGCCAGGAGATCTGCCAGACGTTGAACTGGTGTTTGTACGGCATTGACACGGCGGTGCCCGAAGCCAGCTCGGCGCGCAGGCCCGTCGCAGTGAACCACGGCATCTCGAGGCCGACGAGCAGCAGAAGACAGGCGCCCAATGCGCATGCGCGAGCGGCCTGCCACTGGCGCGCGCGAGTTTCGTCGGCCGTGTGCACGCTGGCACGGTATCCATCAAGCGGGCGTCAAGAAGCCGTGCAAACCGCCGCGTCTGGCCCCTACACTCAAACCCGTGCCAAGCACAGTCATAGTCGGAGCCCAGTGGGGCGATGAAGGCAAGGGCAAGGTCACGGACCTGCTCGCCGAACGCGCGGATGTGATCGTCCGGTTTCAAGGCGGCAACAACGCCGGCCACACGATCATCCGCGGCGAAGAGGTGTTCAAACTGCACCTCGTACCTTCGGGCATCCTGCATCCCGGCAAGACGTGCGTGATCGGCAACGGCGTCGTCGTCGACCCCGGCGTGCTGATCGGTGAACTCGATGAGCTGCGCAAGCGCGACATCGACATCACGGGCCTGAAGATCAGCGCCAACGCGCACCTGATCATGCCATACCACCTGTTGCTCGACCACGAGGGCGAGGCGAAGCTGGGCGAGCTGAAGATCGGCACGACGAAGCGCGGCATCGGTCCCTGTTACGCAGACAAGGCAGACCGGCTTGGCATCCGCATGCAGGACCTGCTCGACGAGAAGATCCTGCGCAAGAAGATCATGACCGCGCTCGAGCCGAAGCGCCAGCAGCTGCGGCCGTGGGCGAAGGACCCGGTGCTCGACCTGCACACGATGGTCGAGGAGTACTTGCGCTACGGCCACCGCCTGGAGCAGCACATCGCCGAGACCTCGCTGATCGTGCACAACGAGCTGAAGGCCGAAAGGGAGGTCGTGTTCGAGGGCGCCCAAGGCGCGCTGCTCGACATCGACCACGGCACCTACCCGTTCGTCACTTCTTCCAACCCGATCGCCGGCGCGGCCTGCGTCGGCGCCGGCGTCGGTCCGACGATGATCGACGAGGTCTGGGGCATCGCCAAGGCCTACACGACGCGCGTCGGCAGCGGACCGTTTCCGTCGGAGATCGACAACGAAGTCGCTCAGAAGATCCGCGAGGTCGGTCACGAGTTCGGCACCACGACCGGCCGGCCGCGGCGAATCGGCTGGCTCGACCTGGTGGCGCTGCGCTACGCGGCGCGAATCAACGGTCTGACCGGACTGTGCATCACCAAACTCGATGTGCTCTCGGGCGTGGAGACCTTGCGCGTGGCGACCAGCTACAGCGCGCGCGACGGCGCGCAGTTCGACGATTTCCCGTACCACCAGACGGTGCTACACCACTCGAGCGCGAACTACGTCGACCTGCCGGGCTGGAGCGAAGACATCACGGGCGCGCGTTCGATCGACGATCTGCCCGAGGCCTGCCGGAAGTACCTGGACTTCATCAGCGAATTCCTCGACGTGCCGATCGTGCTCGTCGGCGTCGGCCCCGAGCGCTCGCAGGTGATCCTCAGCGGCGACCGCGCCGCTGAACTGGCCTAACTCTTCTTGTCTTCCGGCACCGGGTTCTCGAAGCCCGGCGGCGGCTGGTACGCGCCGGGTACCGGCGGCGGAGGAGGTGGCCCCGGCGCAGCCGGCGGTGGCGTGGCGACGAACTGTTCGACCGGCTCGATGTGCCTGTCGCGCACCACGCGGGTGTTGCAGATCTTGTCGTGCAGCGCCTGGTTGCCATCGTCCCAGAGCGGCCACAGGTAGTTGAGCAGCGTCGCGATGTAGAGCGTGAAGATCGCGAGCCAGCCGAACACGAACCCCTTGATCACGTTCTCGCGATAGAACGCGAAGCCGAAGTTGATCTTGGAGCCGTCCTCGCGTACGACGCGGATGCTCGTCGCCATCATGCCGAGTGTCTGGCCGTTGGAGTACGCCATCACGCCGGCCATGAACGCAATCGAGAAACCGAAGTAGACCAAGAGCGCCCAGCCGTCGAAGTGCACCGCCGCGTTCGAGCCCGAGTCCGCCGTGTCGAACTGGAATGTGTTGCCGAGGCCGAGGATCCCCGAAACGATTCCCGCGACGATCGCGACGATGAACCAGTCGATGATCTCGGCCCCCGCGCGGCGCCACCAGCCGGAAAGCTCGTAGACCGGCTGCTCCGGCTGCGTGTAGCCGGTCATGAAAGTCGCCTGCTCCATCGTTGCCGCAGCATAAAGCCCCGGCTGGCGGGTCAGACTGCGATGCGGATCAAACTTCGATCACGCGCGACTTCACGATCATGTCGTGGATCGCGCGGTTCTGCTTGTCCGGCAGGGGCCAGAGGTAGTCGACGACCAGGTAGAGGCCGCCGGTGATCAGGCCGAGAATCGCCTTCGCGAAGGTCTCGCGTGCGATCGCCCAACCGATGTCGATCGGCTTGCCGTCCTCGCGCACGACGCGAATGCTCATCGCGCGCTTGCCGAAGGTCTGGCCCTTGTTGTAGGTGAGCATGCCGCCCGAGTAGCCGCTGATCACCGCCAGGTAAAGCAGCAGTGCCGTCAGCTGGAAGCCCTGGGATCCGGGACCGAAGATGCCGGTCACCATTGCGAGCGCGTAGAAGATCGCGCCGATCACGAAGCCGTCGATGATCGCGGCGCCGACGCGGCGGCCCCAGTCAGCAAGCTTGTAGACCGGTGCGTTCGGCATCGGCGGGGTGACACCGAGCGGACCGGTGTTACCCATCGGAACCGGCGGCCCTACGGGTGCCGGTGCATGCTGCGGCAGCGCTGCCGCGGCCGGCACGCCGGCAAACGGTGAGGGCGGTGCAGGGACGCCCGGGGCCGGAGCTACGGGTGCAGCGGCCGGAACCGGTGCGGGAACGGCGGCAAAGGGATTGATCTGCTCCTGCGGCGCAGGCTGCGCGACCGGAGCGGGCGGCTCGATCACCGGCGGCTGCGGCAAGGGCGCCGCCACGGGGGCCGGTGGCACGGCGGCTGCGATCTGCATCGCGGCCGGGTCCACCGCCGGAGGTGCCGGCTGTGCCACCGCGTCGGCGGCACCGTACGGCTCGGCCGGCTGCGGCGCGACCGGCGGCAGTGCCATCGGCGGGTTTGGCGCGGCGGCGACCTGCTGCTCGGGCAGCGGGGCGGGCGGAAGAGTGTTGTCGGGAATCGGCGCCGCGAACGGCTCGGCGACCGGCGCCTCAACGTACGGTGCTGCAACCGGCTGCAGCGGTGCCGCGGGCGGTACAGCGGCCTCGCCCGGCACTGCGCCCGGCGCGCCGATCTTGACGCCGAACAGCTTGCGCTGCTCACCCGGCTTGGCCTCGCCGAGCAGCATGTCGGCAAACGACTTGCCCTGCTTCGGGGCCTTCGGGGCCTTGGCCTTCTTGCCACGCTTCGACTT